>CAWUWX010000040.1:0-4536 GCA_963926395.1 uncultured Alphaproteobacteria bacterium | reverse complement strand
AGTAGTTATTATCGATAGAAAAATCAATTTTTATTCTTTTTAAATTGGATTTAGTAATAGATCCGTTAAAAACTATAAAGAAATGCTCAATTTTTTTACTTAAATTTAATGCTTTCTTATAACCGATAAGCTCAACTTTGCCTTGTTTTTTTCTATAACCGGCGGTGTCAAACAATTTGTATAACTTTTTATCATAAATAATATTTTCGGAAATTATATCTCGAGTAGTCCCTTTTATGCTTGTCACTATTGATCGATCTATATCGATAATTTTGTTAAAAATAGTTGATTTTCCAACATTAACATCTCCAACTATCATAATATTCAGTATATTGTTTTGTTCTATTGTTGTTCTATTATGTTTCATTATCGCTTCAATCTCTTTAAAAAAACTATCTATATCCTTTTTAATTAATTTTAATTCAAAATTTTCATCATCTGTAAAGTCGATTGATGTAATGATTTTAGAGTAAATATGAATGATTTTTTCTTTTAAGTCATAAAGTGCGCTTTGATTATCTCCATTAAATAAAACTTTTTTACTATAATTAATTTCCTGAATATTATCAGACATAATAATTCTATTAATTGACTGCCCCTGCTTAAGAGTGATTTTATTATTAATTAAAGCTCTAAATGAAAATTCTCCTTTTTTAGCAATTCTTATAGTTTCTGGACTAATAGACAATATTGCTTTTTCTAAATGGCTGGCTAAGGCAGGTGAGCCGTGAATAAAAATTTCTGCAACATCTTCACCCGTGAATGAATAGGGCGCTTGAAAAAATACTACATTTGATTTATCAATGATTTCGCCCTTTTCATCTAGCAAAAACCTATAGGAGACTTTATTGGGATATTTCTGAAAATTAAATTTTGTTAATTTTAAAAGAATTTTTAAAACTAAAGGACCAGAAATTCTGTAACCGATCACAGGTGACTTTACAACTGGCGTAAAATTAGAATATATAGTATCAGAATTATACAAAGCTAAAATATTATAGACCTAGAAAAACACTAGTAAAGGTTCTTACAAACTAATAATTAAAAATGGAAAAAAATAATTTTTATGATTTTCAATACGATGAATTAAAAAGTTTTTTAACTTTAGATTTAAATTTGGATAAAAAAAAATCTAGTATGAGAGCAAATCAAATTTGGAAATTTATTTATAAAAATGGTGTTTCACAAATTGATAATTTTAAAAACCTTCCAAAGGAATTTAAAGAAAATATAAAAGAAAAAATTACATTTAATAGAGTTACAATTCAGGAAAAGAAAAAATCTCTTGATGGAACCATAAAATGGTTATTGAAATTAAAGGATGGAAATTTAGTTGAGACTGTTTATATCCCCTTTGGTAAAACGGGAACACTGTGTGTTTCGTCTCAAGTTGGATGCACTTTAAATTGTAAGTTTTGTCATACGGGAACTCAGATGATGGTGAGAAATTTAGAAACAAGTGAAATCATACAACAAATTTTAATTGCAAAAGATGAACTTGAGGACTGGATGATAGAAAAGAAAATTCGTAATATTGTGTATATGGGAATGGGCGAGCCTTTTTATAATTTTGAAAATGTAAAAAAATCAATTTTAATTTTAAAAAATAAGGAAGGTTTAGATTATGGACCAAAAAGAATAACTGTTTCTACTGCAGGAGTTTCACCCGAGATTTACTTAGCTGCAAACGAAATTAAAACTTGTCTTGCACTTTCTTTACATGCACCCACTGATGATATTAGAGAAAAAATAATGCCTATAAATAAGAAGTATAATATAGCAGATTTAATAAAAAGTTGTTCCGAGTATGCTAAAGTAAATAAACAAAAAATTTTTCTAGAATATGTCTTATTAAAAAATATTAATGACTCTGAGGCCTGTGCAAAGAACCTTATTAAATTAATGGGTAAATTTCCTTGCAAGTTAAATCTTATTGAATTTAATGCATGGCCAGGAGTTAATTATGAACCATCAAATAAAGAGACAGTTGATAAATTTTTTAATTTGATAAAACAATCAGGTAATATTGTTACTTTAAGAAAATCTAAGGGAGAGGATATATTGGGTGCCTGTGGCCAGCTTAAGACGGAGAGTGAAAAAATAAGAAAATCTTTAAAGAATAATTAACTTTTATTCATGCTTGAGAAAAACTCTTGGTTCGTTTTACAATCTCTCATTTTATCAAGCAAAAACTCCATTGCATCAACAGTTCCCATAGATGAAAGAATTTTTCTTAGTATAAATACTTTTTGTAAATCACCCTGATCTAATAATAAATCTTCTTTTCTAGTTCCTGATTTTTGAACATCGATAGCTGGATAAGTTCTCTTATCTGAGAGTTTTCTATCTAAAACAATTTCAGAGTTACCTGTTCCTTTAAACTCTTCAAAGATGACTTCATCCATTCTGCTTCCTGTTTCGACTAATGCTGTTGCAATAATTGTTAAGGAGCCACCCTCCTCGATATTCCTTGCTGCACCAAAAAATCT
Source organism: uncultured Alphaproteobacteria bacterium (assembly GCA_963926395.1). Lineage (GTDB taxonomy): Bacteria > Pseudomonadota > Alphaproteobacteria > HIMB59 > HIMB59 > HIMB59. Next base: position 2,047 of record CAWUWX010000040.1, on the reverse strand, counting down.
TTTTGGTCTTTGAAGTGCATTTGCATCCACTCCTCCTGTTAGTACTTTTCCACTTGAAGGAACAACTGTATTATACGCTCTTCCTAGTCTAGTTAATGAATCTAATAAAATAACTACATCTAATTTATTTTCTGCTAATCTTTTTGCTTTTTCTATAACCATTTCTGCAACTTGAACGTGACGAGATGCAGGCTCATCAAAAGTAGAACTTATAACTTCACCTTTAACTGAGCGTTGCATGTCTGTTACTTCTTCTGGTCTTTCATCAATTAATAAAACAATTAAATAAACATCTGGATAATTATCAGTTATAGATTTTGCAATTTTTTGAAGAATAACAGTTTTACCAGAACGGGGTGGTGCAACAATAATAGATCTCTGACCTGCTCCTACTGGTGCTACTATATCAATAATTCTTGAAGTGAGGTCTTTATCAGGCTTTTCTGTTTCAAGACTAAATTTTCTATCTGGATATAATGGGGTTAAATTATCAAAATTTGTTTTAAATTTATTATAATCTTTCACTCCTACAAAATTAATTTTATTAGTTTCTATTAATGCAAAATATCTTTCGCCTTCTTTAGGAGGCCTAATAGGACCTTCTAAAGTATCGCCTTTTCTTAGACCATATTTTTTTATTTGATTTGGGTTAACATAAATATCATCTGGACCTGGTAAATAATTTGAATCAGCAGATCTCAAGAAACCAAAACCATCTTGCATAGTCTCGAGAACACCTTCTCCAATTATTTCCTCACCCTTTTCCCCTAATTTTTTTAAAATAGAAAAAAAAATTTCTTGTTTTCTTTGACCAGATGTATTTTCAATACCTATACTGCTAGCATAGTCTAATAGTTCCTGAGGTTTTTTTACTTTTAATTCGTTTAAATGCATGGGGTTTAGATAGAAGAGTTTAAAGGTCTTATTTAGTTTGGTTAATATATATATTAAAAAGAATAAATAAATATATTTTTTAAAAAAAAAAGAGGGTATGTAGTAGTACGTCTAATTATGGGGATTAACATGAAAAATCAATTACTATTGTTATTTCAGGGGATTTTTTTAATTTAATACACAAGGTGTTAATATGTTGATAAGAATAAAGTTATACAGATAGTTGGAAGGATGAGGGCCAAAATGGATTATTATGCAATTTAATCAACAGCATATGAATACTTTTTTAATAGGAACCCAAAGCGAAACCAGACGAAAATTATTTCAATACGCCGGATTAGATCTTGAATATATATCGCCAAATATTGACGAGAAAAAAATATTACAAGGAAAAAAAATTACTCAGTCAAAACAGGCATTATTTTTAGCAAAGGCAAAAAGTCTCCATTTATGTGAATTACATAAAAATAGAAAAATTATATGTTTCGATACTACAGTACACATCGGAGATAAAACCATATTTAAAGCGTATACAAAGAAAGAATGTATGAACGTCTTGTTAGAGCTTAATGGTAAAACACATACCCTTTATACTTCGTGTATTATGATGAAAAATAAAAGAACAATATGGACTACAACTGAAAAAGCACTCATAACATTTAAGAAGAATTCCAAAATAGAACTGGAAAAATATATAGACGCCTATTTTAATAAAATAGTAAAATCTGTTGGGTGCTATAATATTGAGTCAGAGGGAAAAAAAGTAATAGAAAAAATTGATGGAAGTTATTATGCTATATTGGGCGTCCCGCTAATTCCTTTATATAGAACAATAAAAAATTAGAATGAAAAAAAGAATAGGAATTGTCGCTAAAAAACTATCACATAGTCTATCCCCGATTATTCACAATGAATGGATAAAGAAAAATAATATCAACGCGGAATATATTTGCTTTGAAATTAAAGAAAGTGAACTGCAATCATTTTATGATGAGTTTAAAAAAGATAAAAATTTTTTAGGTTTTAACGTTACGGTTCCTTACAAAGAAAATTTTTTTCATATGTGCAATAACATAAGTAAACAAGCTAGTTCAATCGGGTCATTAAATTTGATATATAAAAAAAATAATTTAATTTATGGAGATAACACTGA
>CAWUWX010000039.1:0-15074 GCA_963926395.1 uncultured Alphaproteobacteria bacterium | reverse complement strand
TAGCTGAGGTTTGTTTAAAATAAATTGGATTTTTTTCAAGTGGATTTAATGAGCTTGTAAATTAAACCTTCACGAAGTGCATTATAGGAAGCATCAATAATATTAGTTGAGACACCTACGGTAGTCCAAATAGAACCATCTTGATCTTTAGTTTCAATAATTACACGAACTATTGCATCCGTACCTTTTTCAGAGGAGAGAATTCTCACTTTAAAATCCGTCAGTTCCAAATGTTCTAAAGAAGGATAAAAATTTATAAGAGTTTTTCTCAAAGCTTTATCAAGAGCATTAACTGGGCCATTACCAATTTCAACATTCATAAACTCTTCATCTTTTATTTTAATTCTAACTGTAGCCTCTGATTCAGTAACTAACTCCCCTTTCGCATTCCATCTTCTATCATCAATGACTTTAAATCTTATGAGTTCAAAAAAATCAGGAATCCCAAATAAAGTTTTACGGGCAAGAATTTCAAAACTAGCTATTGCCTCATCAAACGAAAAACCCTCATACTCTTTATTTTTTACTTCCTGCAAAAGAAAATCTAATTTTGACTCATGCTCTGTAGGGGAAATGCCCACTGTATTTAGAAGAGATATAATATTGGACTTGCCTGATTGATCGGATATTACAATTTTTCTTTTATTTCCAACGGTTTTTGGATCAATATGCTCATATGTTTTTGGATCTTTATTGATTGCAGATACATGTAATCCTCCCTTGTGAGCGAAGGCATTTTCACCTACATAAGGCTGATGTTGATTGGGCTGCCTGTTAAGAATATCGTTTAGAAGAATAGAAGTTTTTTTTAAAAGTCCTAAATTTTCTTCTTTAATATTACTTTCAAAATTCGTCTTTAATAAGATATTAGGAATTACTGAAACTAAGTTGGCGTTGCCACATCTCTCACCTAATCCATTAATTGTGCCCTGCACATGTCTAGCTCCTGCTTGAACAGCAGCTAAAGAATTTGCTACAGCATTTTCAGTATCATTGTGAGCATGAATTCCAATATTTTTGGAAGGAATAACTTCAGCAACTTTTTTGACAATATCGTAAACTTCGTTTGGCAAAGTTCCTCCATTTGTATCACATAAGACGATCCATCTTGCGCCAGCCTTCAAGGCAACTTCAAGGCATTTTAATGCATAGTCAGGATCTAATTTATACCCATCAAAAAAATGCTCTGCATCATATAAGGCCTCAACATTTTTTGAGACAAGATAAGCTATGCTATCAGAAATCATTTTTAAATTATCATCTAAAGAAATTTCTAAAGCTTTTTCAACTTGATAAGAGGAGGATTTTCCAACAATACAAATAGTATTTAATTTAGTATTTACTAATGTGTTTAAACCTGGATCATTTTCTACACTCGTCGATGGTCTTCTAGTCATTCCAAAAGCTACTAATTTTGATTTATCAAGTTTGTGAGATTGATTAAAGAAAGCATCGTCTGTTGGATTAGATCCTGGCCAACCACCTTCAATATAATCCACACCCAACTCACTGAGTGCCTTGGAGAATTTCATTTTGTCTTCAACAGAAAAATCTACGCCTGTTGTTTGCTGACCATCACGAAGTGTTGTATCAAAAAAAAATATTTTATTATTTATATTTGCTTCCATTTAGTTCCCTCAACTGAGTCTTCTAGTATAATTCCTTGTTTTTGTAATGCATTTCTTATTTCATCAGCTTTTGCAAAATCTTTATTCTCTTTTGCTGAAGAACGCTGAGATATCATATTTTCTATATAGTTTATATCTATTTTTAATTCTTTTTTTGTAATAGTAGGCTTTAAACCAATTAAGCTTAGACCGTTGACGAAATAACTTTTAAGCTCATGATTTTCAGGTTCCTTTTTAATGAGATTAAATATTTGTTGAAGTCTCATTAAACAGCCAGGAGTATTAAGGTCATCGAGGAGACATTCCATAAATTGTTTATCGTAACCCAAAGAATTATCAATCTGCCAATTATGAAAATCAGACCATTTCTCTAAAATAGATACTGCGGAATTTAACAAATCATCAGAAAATTCAAGTGGTTGCCTATAATGAGAAGTTAATAGAGCGTATTTAATGACATCGCCGCTATAAGTACCTAAAAGATCATTGACAGTAGCGATATTACCTAATGATTTTGACATTTTTTCTCCTGAGAAATTTACAAAGCCATTATGCATCCATACTTGAGCTGTCTGCTCACCATGAAAACATGTTGATTGTGCTATTTCATTTTCATGATGAGGAAAAATTAAATCTATGCCTCCTCCATGAATATCAAAGTTTGATCCCAATATTTCATAGGACATAGCGGAACACTCCATATGCCACCCAGGCCTTCCTTTACCCCACGGACTCTCCCAAAAAGGCTCACTGTCTTTAGATGGCTTCCAAAGCACAAAGTCCTCTGGATTTTTTTTATAATCAGCAATCTCAACTCTAGCTCCACTGATAATATCCTTTGGAGATAATCTTGATAATTTTCCATAATCTTTAAATTTTTTACTTTCAAATAATACATGCTTGTTTGATTCATAGGCAAATCCCTTACTTATTAAATCTGAGATCATCGTCACCATTTGATCGATATATTCTGTAGCAGAGGGTTCTTTTGTTGGCTCTAAAATATTAAGAGAGACAAGATCTTCCTTAAATGTTTTTTTAAATTTTTTAACAAGTTCTTCTGCAGAAATACCTAAATCATTAGATTTATTTATTATTTTATCATCAATATCGGTTATATTTCTTACATAAATAACTTTATTTTCGTCATAAATATTTTGAAGCAACCTAAAGAGGATATCAAAAATAACAATTGGCCTAAAATTTCCTATGTGAGGATTATTATATAAAGTAGGTCCACATACATACATACGAATATTATTTCTATCAACCGGTGTGAAGACTTCTTTTTCTTTACTAAGTGTATTGTAAAGTTTAAGAGACATTTGCTTTTTCTAGTAAAGTCTGAATACCAAAAAAATTAAATAACTCTTTTACTGAAGGGCCATTAACATTTCCAGTTAATATCAACCTTGTATTCATGAAAATATCTTTTTTACTAAAATCCTTACTATGACTATTTATTAGCGCCATATAGTCGTCAAATTGTAATTTTGAATCAGACTCTAAAAATAATGTGTTGACCATAACGCTGAAGTTTTTATTGGCCTTCTTTTCATTTTTTTCACCCCTAATGATCATGATGAATAATTTAATGTCTTCTAGTGTTTCAATATTATTCTTTATTAAGTTCCATTCAGACTCAACTATCTTTAAACTAAATAAAGAACTAAAATTTTTAACTAAATCATCGAGGCTCATCCCTCTTAAAGCTATTTTTTGAAAATAATTAATTTTTTCTATGTCTAACTTTGGTAAGTTTTGTGACAATTTACTTAAATCAAAATTATTAAAGACGCTATCTTGGATTTCTTTAAAATTTATTTCATGATTAAGACCTATAGAGTGTAAATAAGCTAGTAAGCTTTCCTTCAAATAATTTCTTTCTCTAAATTTTTTAATTGAAATGGAGTCAAAATTTCTTTTACTTAATTTAGTTCCATCATCATTGAGCATCAAAGGATTATGTCCAAATTGTGGAATAGAAGCCCCTAAAGCTTGAAATATTTCAATATGTATGGCTGTGTTAGTTAAATGGTCTTCACCTCTCACAATATCAGTTACATTCATATCTATATCATCTACTACACTTGGGAAATGATATAAAAAACTTCCATCAGCTCTTTTTAAGACAGGATCTGATTGAGAAGCTAGGTTAACTTCTACACTAGCTTTAACTAAATCATTCCATTGAACTTTATTTCTAGATAATTTAAAACGCCAATAAGGTTGAAGGCCATTGCTATAGAAATTTTCTATTTCTGTTTGAGTTAAATTTAATGCAGATCTATCATATACAGGAGCTTGACCTGATTTAGATTGCAATTTTTTTTTAATTTCTAACTCCTCGTTAGTCTCAAAACATGGGTATACCAATTTGAGTTTTAATAATTTATCAAAATTTGTATTATACTTATCTATTCTCTTACTTTGGAAATAACTTTCTTGATATTCCATTCCTAACCATTCTAAATCTGACTTAATGCCATCAATATAGATTTGCTCTGATCTTTCTCTATCGGTATCATCAAATCTTAAAATAAATTTTCCTTTATTACTTTTAGCAAGAAGCCAATTTAAAAAACATGACCTTATATTGCCTAAATGTAGGTGTCCTGTCGGACTAGGTGCAAATCTCGTTGTCGTCATTTTAGTTTTTTCAATAAATACTCTCTACTCACTTTAACTCTTTTCTCATTGCCATACTTAATGATATCAGCTGTTGCATAAGTTTCAGACCATTTTTCAGGTAAAAAACTACCTGTTCCTACTACATCTATAGGAGAAATAGCTAAGGCCATTGCCTTACATTTATTATTTGTAAAACCGCTTGATGCAATAATTTTAACTTTATTAAATCCTTCATCATTAAGCTTGCTTCTTAAGTACCATATTGCTGCTGCTGAGACACCCGGCCCAACAAGGTGCTTTAATTCTTCCTCTGATCTATACTCACTTATGGATTGGGGAGAAAATTCTTCAAGAATATTATAAGACTTAGCTAGATCTAATCCCTCTATATACCTTCCACTTGGAGTATCCAATCTAACTAAAACTTTATTTTTTTTAACTAACTGGCCGTACTGCTTACAAACAGCAATTGAGTCAGAAATTTCTTTACCAAAATAATCAGGAAGAATTACAATATTTTCTTTAGGGAAAGTGGCGTGAAACATTCGAACAGCTTCCATTGTAGATCCAGCATATCCAACTAAAGCATGAGGCATCGTTCCTAAACCACTATTTAAGTTAAAATACTTAGATGTTTCACTTACCGAAGTACCAATAAAACCTTTTGCTTTTTTCTTTTTTGCAGATTTTGAGCCAACCGAAGCAGCATATGACATCATATTAGACATGTCAGTACCTGCACAATGCCTTGCTTCCATTGCAATAAAAGATGATTTAGGAAGATCGATGCACATTTGGTAAGCATTTGCAGCTGCGATACATGAAGGTCCGATTTTTTGAAGGTATAGTGTTTCTAAATCTACTAAATTTTTCATTGATCCTGTAATATAAAGAATAGGCTCTCCAGCACCAAACCAATCTCCTTCTTTATAAGGTGATTTTAAAATAATTTTAATTTTTCTTTTTGAAGCTACAAACTTGATCCAGTCCACTGCCATTTTTATAGCTAGTATTCCTGGTCGTCTTAAGAAGATGGCATAAGTAACTTGCTTGTCACCAAATTTTGAAATTATTTTTTTTGTCTTTAAAAAATAATTGTCTGTTTGTGAGTTTATTTTCTCAAAATCTTCTTTAAAATCCATTTACTTATTGTTTGCTATTGCGCCTTTTGGAAACAAATCAGCAAGTAAAAAGCAAAGTTCTAATGATTGATTAACGTTAAGTCTAGGATCGCAAAATGTATGGTAACGATCACCTAAATTTTCGTCTTTAATATCTTCTGGTCCCCCCACACATTCAGTAACATTGAGACCTGTTAATTCCAAATGAACACCTCCTGCGATAGTACCTTCCGCATTATGTATATCAAAAAAAGTTTTAATTTCAGCTAATACATCTTTTGAATTTCTTGTTTTATATCCACTTGAGCTCGTGACAGTGTTACCATGCATTGGATCGCATATCCAAGTGATATTCTGACCAAGACTTTTTAATTCCTTTAATAGTTTTGGAAATGTATCAGAAATCTTATTAGCGCCCATTCTAACAATAAGAGTAAGTCTACCTTCTTCGTTATCAGGATTTAAAATTTCAATATTTTTTTTTAATTGATCGACATCTGTCGATGGTCCTACTTTTAATCCAATTGGATTTTTAATACCACTAAGATAATGGATATGAGCTCCATCAGGATCTCTAGTTCTGTCGCCCGCCCATAAGAAATGAGAACTAACGTTGTACCAGTCTCCAGTTGTGCTATCTATTCTTGTAAAAGCTTGTTCATAAGGAAGTAATAGAGCTTCGTGACTTGTATAAAAATCAGTTTCTCTTAATTCCCTAGTATTTCCCTCATCAATACCACATGCATTCATAAAATTAATAGAATCTTCAATTTTTTTTGAAATTTCTGAATATTTTTTCATAGAAGGGAAATTTTCAGCAAAATCTAAGTTCCACTTACTTAATTGTGAAAGACTGGCAAAGCCACCTTGAGCAAAAGCACGTAATAAATTTAATGTTGAAGCTGAATGATTATAAGCTCTAATCATTCTTTCCGGGTCTGGCTCTCTTGATTCTTTTGAAAATTCATAAGAATTAATAATATCTCCTCTATAACTAGGGAGGGAGACGCCATCTTTTTCTTCCATATCTGAACTTCTAGGTTTAGCAAATTGGCCTGCTATTCTTCCTAATTTTACAACGGGAGAGTTAGTTGCATAAGTTAAAACTACAGACATTTGTAATAATAATTTAAAAGTATCCCTTATCGTATTAGGATTTAACTCTAGAAAGCTTTCCGCGCAGTCACCACCTTGGAGATAAAATGCTTTACCTTTTTGAACTTCACTAATTTTTTTCTTAAGAGATCTTGTTTCTCCTGCAAAAATTAAAGGCGGATATTTAGATAGATCACTTAGTACAGAGTCTAATTTTTTTTTGTCATTATATGTAGGCATTTGCTTTGCCTCAAATGATTTCCAACTATCTGATTTCCAGTTCATGAGGTCAGGATTATAGATTTTTAAATCAAAGAATAAAAGATTATTTAGGATTTTTTATAAAATTTAAATAGTTTAGGGGCTTTAAATTTAGGTAATTTAGGTAATTCTGGTTTAAAATTTTTAAGGCTAAATGCGTCTATAGATAATTGTTTACTATCAACATAGCCAGTCTTCTCAATTTCCGCATCTAAAAAAGGATCTTTTAGCTCATTATCAAAAATTTCTAAAACAAGACCTGAATAAGTTAAAACATAAGAATGTGTCTGCAAATTCAATAATGCGTATGTATGGCTATTAATCGAATATTCACTGTCAGATACTAAGATCTTATTTCCAAAAAAAACTAGATTATTATCTTTATCAGAGGTTAAAAAATTTTTTTCTGAATTTATTAAATCTTTGAGAAAATATTCTTTATTTTTTTTTAAAAGTTTAAAATCCGGTATTTTAGAACCAGTTAAATAATTTAATTTATTCTGATATTCAAAAACATCCAAATATTTAAAACCATCTTTGGAGATGAAGTAATTAATACCTAGGAGTTGTTTGTAAAATTGAAAGCTTCCAATGTGTCTTTGCAGGAATCTTAAAAGAGTAGGAGCGATAAAATGAGGAATAAAGTTTAATAACAATATATTCACTTTAGTCATTAAACTAATTTGATTATCGCTAGCACTATAGAGATCAGAATTCCTTAAATTTTCTTCAATAAGGTCTGATAATTTTACAATCATATTTAAAAAAGAAGAATCAACGATATCTATAATTTTATTATTTTTTTGAGGGTCGGTAATTTCTATTTTTATAGGAATTTTGATTATTTTAATTTCAAAATTAATAGAATTATTTTTATCAAATATTTTTTTATATTTTTTTAATTCTTTTTCACTATCGGCAATAATTATAATTTGATTTTCAGTTGGAAAGAAGATGGATGAAGAATTTGATAACGATAAAGTTTTTAAAACTGATCCTTTATATTTATGGTTTATGTTTTCTAAATGAATAGAAAAAAAATTCTTTTCATTATGAGATTCTATAGCGATATACTCATGACCTTCTTGATATTTATTAACTAAATTTTCATTCCTGAAGTGAAGTTTTAAATTAGATAAAATTATTGGCTCTTTATATAAAAGTTTATTTTTAGAGAGTAGTCCGTAACTATCAATAGGATAATCAGAGTTAACTGAGTTTATACTATTAGATAAAACATAAGAGTTAACAGCAAGTTCCTCTTCATCGTATTTACAAAAGTGACCTAAAGTTAAACAAACATCTTTAATGAGAGTATTATTTGATTTGATATTCATAATTGATTTATTCTACTGTGACCGATTTAGCCAAATTTCTTGGTTGATCAATATCAGTACCTTCATTTAATGCAAAATAATATGAAATTAGCTGAAGGGGAAGAGTATAAATAAAAGGTGTGTCAATATAGTTTTCTTTAGGCATTAGTATTTCTAAAAGATTTTTTTTAGATCCTGAACACTTACTGCTAAATACAATTACTTTACCCCCTCTCGCTAAAATTTCTTCACAGTTAGACGAGGACTTTTCATAAAGTTCATTTTTAGGATTAAGGCATATCGATAGCACGTCTTTGTCAATTAGAGCAATGGGACCATGTTTCATTTCTCCCCCTGCAAATCCTTCACTATGCATATATGAAATTTCTTTGAGCTTTAATGAGCCTTCTAGAGCAATTGGAAATACAATATTTCTTGCAATAAAATAACAGGCCTTAGAAGAAGAAAGTAAGTTAACCACTTTATCAATATAAGATGTGTTTTTTAAAATTTTAGTAAGTTTAGCCGGAATACTTCTTAAGTCTTTCTTTAACTGTGAATATTCTTTTTTGTTAATATTTTTTCTAACTAAGCCCACTTCAATAGAAAGATTAGCTAGAGCTAATAATTGACAAGTAAAAGCTTTAGTGGACGCTACTCCAATTTCTTTCATAGCATAAGTAGGTAAAGTTATATTCGCCTCTCTTACCATTGTGCTTTCTAGTGAGTTAGTAACTACAATTGTATTATAACCTTTACTTTTTACATACTTTAAAGCCATTAAAGTATCCATAGTTTCTCCGGACTGAGATATAAAAACATAAATTGATTTTTTTTTTGAAGATATTTTTTTATACCTTAATTCCGAAGCGTATTCACAACTAGCATCTATATCTGTATATTTTTCAAAATAATATTTAGCAATTAAACATGCATGATAAGCGGTTCCACAACCTACAAAAACAAATGAATCTAACTCTTTTGATACATCTTTTAATTTATTTCTAAAATCTAAGAAATAATCCATATCATAATACTTTTGGGTATTCTTAATCACAAGTGGCTGTTCATGTATTTCCTTAATCATAAAATGTTTGAAATCACCTTTACTAAATTCATTAGATGTTTTATTCAAAGGTTCAAAATTTAAGTCTTTACTATTTAAAAAAGAAATTTCTTGCCCCAAAACTCTAATAATATCTCCATCCTTAAGATGATAGATATTATCAACATATTCATTTAAAGCAGATGGATCTGAAGAAAAATAAATACCACTAGAACTCTTTCCAACAGATAGAGGGCTTCCTGATTTGAGGGAAAAAACTTCTTGGGTATTAGAAAAATAAATTAAAAAAGCATAATGACCTTTAATAATAGAAACTAATTTTTTTATTAGCTTTTTATTATCAGGTATTTCTTTTGATAACTCATTTAAAACTAAAAATATTGTTTCCGTATCAGATTCAATTATTTTTTTGTGTGATTTTAAATATTTTAATTTTAATTCATTATAATTTTCAATTATCCCATTACAGACTAAAGAAATCTTTTGGTTTGAAAAGGGATGCGCATTATTTTTTGAAACTATTCCATGAGTAGCCCATCTTGTATGGCCTATTACAGATTCAAATGAAGAGTAGGAATCTAAACTAAGGGATTTTGAAAGCTCAGCAATTTTACCAACTTCAGTAATTGTCTTAATTTTATTTTTTGCTAAAAAAGATACTCCAGCAGAATCGTATCCCCTATATTCCAATTTACTTAAGACATTAATTGCCTTTAATTTAAGGTCTTTTGAATTAATAATTCCAACTATTCCACACATAATTTTATAACTTTAAATGTTTTTGCTTAACCCTAGCTATAGCTAATGTATTGGAAGGCACATTTTTTGTAATTACTGAACCTGCACCCACGTAAGCCTTATTCGCTATAGTAATAGGAGCTATTATAGAGGTATTGGAACCTATGAAACAATCATTACCAATTACACATTTATTTTTTTTTTTTTCCATCATAGTTACAAGTGATGGTCCCTGCTCCAATATTAGTATTTAAGCCTACGCTACTATCACCTACATACGATAGATGATTAACTTTGACTCCTTTTTTTAAATTAGATTTTTTAATTTCTACAAAATTTCCAATTTTAACATTATCTCCTAAAGAGCTACCAGGACGAATTCTAGCGAAAGGCCCTATATTGCAATCTTTACCAACTTTACAATCTTCTAAATATGAAAATGACTTGATAGTACTTCCAGATTTAATAATAACATTACTTCTAATGACGACATTTGATTCAATTTTTACATCTCTGTCTATATGAGCGTCATGGCTAATAAAAGTAGTTAGTGAATTCTCAAATTGAACACCTTTAAACATTAATAATTTTTTAATAATAGATTGGGATTGATCTTGAAGGATTTGCATTTCCTCCAATGTATTCACTCCCATAATTTTCTCATAAGAATTAATCGAATAAGAGACCTTAAGGTCTTTTTCCAATCCAATTTTGATTAAATCTGTCAGCAAGTATTCTTTTTTTTGCCTATCTTTTTTAATATTATTTGAAAGCAATAGAGCTTTTTTAGAAAGTAGGAAGATGCCTGTATTGACTAAAGAAATATTTTTTTGATCTAATGAACAATTTTTTTCCTCCGTAATACTTTTTAGTATTTTCTCCTCAATTATTAATCTTCCGTATCCAGTTGGATTAGATAAATTTTGACCTAATACATTAATGTCTAGTTTTTGATTTGTAGATTTTTTAATAAAATTATCTAATATTTTTTTATTAAAGATAGGCGTGTCACCAAGACAAATAAGATAATAATCAGCGTTTAGCTTATTATTAGATATGAATTGCTTAATCGCACCGCCGGTTCCATTAATAGGATTTTGAATAGATAAGTTATTATAGCCTAAATGAAGAAATTCATTTATAAGACGCTTATTCGTAATAATATGAGAGGTAGAAATATCTTTATGTTTGTTTAAGAGATCTACATTGAAATCAATCAACTTTTTACCTGACAGTTCATGAAAAACTTTTGGTTTGGCGGAAATATATCTTGTACTATTTCCAGCTGAAAGAATTATGGCGCTAATTTTCATAAAAATGTATAAATAACCTAGATTTAGTGAACTTTATTTAATACTAAAAATATATCATAATATGTAAAACCTCAATGCCAATTACCTTAAAAACAAAATTTAGCTTTCAGTTCTATGAGCAAATTACAAAAAAAATACAAAATGATGAATTAGTAATACTTCCAACTGAAACGGTGTATGGCCTTGCAGGCAATGGCCTTTCACTAAAAGCTATTAAGTCTATCTATAAAATAAAAAATCGACCTTTAAAGAAAAAACTCATACTTCATTGTTCTTCTCTGAAAATGGTAGAAAAGTATTTTGAATTGAATAAAGACAATCTCATTATAGCTAAAAAATATTGGCCAGGTCCCCTTACCCTGATATTAAAGAAAAAAAATAAGTCCATTCCTCATATTTTAACTCAAAGAGGATACTGCGCTGTAAGAATTCCTCAAAATAAATTTTTACTTAATGTGATTAAAAAAGTTAATAAGCCTTTGGTAATGCCTAGTGCAAATAAATTTAAACAACTAAGTCCTGTAAGTGCAAAAATGGCCCATCAAAATTTTAAAACTAGTGATTTAACAATTATAGATGGAGGTAAATGTAAAGTTGGAATTGAATCAACTATGTTAAAAATTCTTAATCAAAAAATAGAAGTAATTAGGTATGGACTCATAGATGTATTTGATATTTTGAAAGAATTACCACATTTTAAAATTAAACAAACAATTAATGAGTATTTTCCAGGAACAAGTAATAAACATTACTCTCCAATAAAACCTTTGTACATAAATCAAAAATTAGTAAAAAAAGGGTCAGCGTTTATAGGCTTTGGAAATGCAAAAAAAAATGAATTTAAAAATTTAAGTTTAAAGAAAAACCTAAAAGAAGCTGCAAGTAGGCTCTATTATTACTTCTACTTAGTAGATAATAATTCTTTATTTCGTTCAATTTCTGTTGCAGCTATTCCAAATGAAGGTATTGGGCAAGCGATTAATGATAGGTTAAAACGAGCTAGTAAAAACTAAATGTCAGTTAAAAAAAAAATTATCGATACATTAAAATTAGAATCTAAGATTTATCAGGGTTCAATAATTATCTACCCAAAAAATACAATAGAAGTTTCTAAATTACTTAAAGCTTGTAATAAGAAAAACATAGGAATTATTCCCATAGGCGGGAATACCAATAGAGTTAAAGGCACTTATCAAGAAGATAAAAAAAATTCTATTTTAGTATCGCTTAGAAAATTTAATAAGATTAAATCTATAGATGAAGATAACCTGATAATGACAGTAGAAGCTGGGGTCACCTTAGAAAAAGTTCAAAAGAAAGCTTTAAGTAAGAATCTTTTATTTCCTGTGCATGTAGCTTCTCATAAGGAATGTAATATTGGTGGAAATATTTCAACAAATGTTGGAGGTCTTCAAGTCCTAAGGTATGGAAATATTGAAAATAATATCAATGGATTAGAGGTTGTTTTGATGGACGGGACAATAATCAATCAACTAAGTATTCTTAAAAAGGATAATTTTGGTCCAAAAATTTGGAAGTTATTCTGTGGTTCAGAAGGTACTTATGGAATTATAACTAAAGCTAATTTAAAGCTGTTACCTAAAAAAAAGAATACTCATACCTTTCTTATAGAAATTACTAAATTCAATATTTTATTTAAACTCTTTAAAGACTTAAGATCTGAATACTTTGATGAACTTACTTCATATGAAGTTATTTTTCCAAAACCAGTCAGTATTTTAAATCAAACAATTAATGATAATTACAATCTAATTATTGAATTCAGTTCAAATGAAAAGAAAAGCTATATAAAAAAATTTGAAAAATTTAAAATTCTTAAATTTGAAAAAAATTTCACTAATTCAAAAATTTGGCCTCTTAGAACAAAGGTTGTAACTCAACAAGCTTCATTATCTTACATTTATAAATTTGATGTCTCCCTACCTATCAATAACTGGTCACTTTTTTTAAATAAGATGGATTTATTTCATAAAAAAAATAAATTCTATAAACCTTACTTCTTTGGACATTTAGGTGATGGAAACTTGCATTGTAACTATAAAATTTGTGACTCTAATGATTTAAAATATAAGAAACTAGAAAATTTTATCTATAATTTAATTATTAAATTAGAGGGAAGTATTGCCGCTGAGCATGGTCTCGGTTTTAGGAAAAATAATTTGATAAAAAAATATAAAACTAAAGAAATTTATAAAGTTTTGTCTGAAATGAAATTATTCTTTGATAAAAAAAAACTACTAAACAAAAATAAACTAATAAAGACCTAGCATATCTCTTAACTTATAATAACTCATAGCCAAGACTAGTAGTGGAGTATCCAGGATGCCTGCTCCAGGAAACTTAGAGTGTGTAATTTTTGAAAAAAGATCAAAATATGCTGTTTGCCCATGAATAGTTTGCGCCAATACTTTTCCCACCAAAGTAGTTAATGCAACGCCATGACCGGAATAACCTTGAGCAAATATAATATTAGGATCAAGTCTGCCTATATGAGGTAATCTATTTTGAGTAATTGCCACATGTCCGCTCCAACTACATATCGATTCGTATTTCTCCAATCCTGGCATAATTTTTTTAATAATATTTTTTAAAGATTTCTCAACATCAATTGGATCCACATTAGAATAACTCACTCTTCCACCAAAAATTAAATTATTATGAGAATTTAATCTGAAATAATTAAGAACAAAGAACATATCTGAAATAGCAATCGGTTTTTCAAAAAATTCTTTTAAAATTTTATCAGGTAAAGCTTCAAGAGCAGTGACGTAGGTTTTAACTGGCATAATGTTAGGCCTCAAAACTTTACTCAAATTACCAATATATGCATTACAGCTTAAAACGAGATTATCAGCTGTGATGATAATATTTTTTGAAGTTTTAATTTGAACTTTACTATCTGAGGTATAGGAACTCACTTCCACATCTTCATAAATTGAAAGATTTTGATTTTTTAATGCCTCTTTGGCAAGACCCAGACAATAATTAAGAGGATGTATTTGAGAACATATTCTATCATAAACAGCAGATTGATAATAAGGAGTCCTAAATTTTTCATTTAACTCTTTTTTATTAAGAAATACTGAATCTTTATAATTATATTTTTTTTCTAATTCTGACTGATATTGATGCAAAGACCTCTCATGTCGATTAGAAGCTGCTGTAAGCAAAAAACCTTCTATGAGATCACAATCAATATTATGTTTCTTTATATTTTTTTTTACTTCCTTAACGGCGTCTACTGAAAAGTCCCATAATACCCTCTCATCTTGTTTGGTTATATTCTTCTGACCACTAAAGGTATCCGATGAATAGCCATGTAAGAGCTGACCTCCATTCCTACCAGATGCACCCCAACCTACTTTATTTTTCTCTAAAACTACGATTTTTAAGGATGGGTCTAAATTACTTAGATAATAAGCAGTAGAAATGCCCGTTAAACCACCACCCACTATACAAACATCGCATTGTATAGATTCATTTAATTTGCTAGAATCTATATGATATGATTTTGTACGTGTATAATAATTATCTGAATAATTCATCTAATACATAAACTAACAAATTTTTCTAAAATAGGAATAGATATGAAAAAATATATTGATTGGCTTAAAAAAAATAAAATAACTGAGGTGGAATGCATGATTCCAGATAATTCAGGAATACCTAGAGGAAAAATTTTACCAACTAGTAAATTTTTAAATGCTGTGAGTAATAATGGGTTAAGACTCCCTCTTGGTCTTTTTAAAATGTCTGTTTCAAGGAGCGTTTCATACTCTATAGACGATCAATTACTAAATCCTACTGATGGAGATTTTATCTTAAAACCTGATTTTACAACTCTAAGAAAAGTTCCTTGGTATTCTGAACCTACCGCACAAATT
>CAWUWX010000038.1:0-32966 GCA_963926395.1 uncultured Alphaproteobacteria bacterium | reverse complement strand
ATTCATGGCACACTTGATGATGTTAAAAGAATTAGAGAGGCTGCTCCGAACACACATTTAATGAGTGCTGCTCCAGAGAGATCTTTTGCAAATTCTACGGAGGCAATACAAGCTGCTTATAAATTAATGACTATTGGATGTGATTCTTTTTATACAAACAATAGTGCTAAATTAATTAAAGATTTAAGAACGGAAAATGTTCCGGTTATTAGTCATGTAGGTTTAGTACCAGGAAATAATACTTGGATTGGTGGATATAGGGCGATTGGAAAAACAGCCGAAGAAGCACTAGGTGTTGTGAGACATGCTATGGAACTTGATGATGCGGGAGCGATCGGGTTAGAAGTTGAAGTAGTTCCACCTCAAGTGGCAGAAATTGTCACAAAAAAAGTAAAACTATTGACTATTTCAATGGGAAGTGGCTCAACTTGTGATGGGCAATATTTGTTTTCACAAGATGTTTTAGGTTATACTAACGGTCATATTCCAAGACATGCAAGAATTTACAGAAATTTTAAGCAAGAATTTGAACGCCTACATCAGGAAAGAGTTAATGCTTTTAAGGAATATATTAAAGATGTTGAGGAAAAAAAATTCAATGACCCTAAAATAACTGTAGGAATTAATGAAAAAGAATATGATAATTTCCTTAATTTAGTCGATAAGATTTAACCTTAAATTTCACTTTCTCTAGTATTAGAACTATCATAATAAAGATTGAATATAATTTAATTGGGGATAGGATTTAAGCACAATTTATAAAGAAGGATTATAAAAAATGGGAAAAAATTTAGATAAAAAAAAAGAAGCTAAAAAACCGGCTTCTAAAAGCATGAAAGAAAAAAGAAAAGAAAAGAAAGAAAAAAAGAAGAATTAATATTTATTAGAAAAAGATAAAAATATGAAACCTAATAACCTGGAATCCTTATGGATGCCATTCACTCCAAACAAAACTTTTAAAAAAGATCCTAGAATTATTGTAGGAGCAAAAGATATGCACTTTATAAGCGATGATGGAAGAAATATATTAGACGCTACTGCAGGACTGTGGTGTGTCAATGCAGGTCATGGAAGAAAGAAAATTCAAAACGCTGTATACAATCAAATTGGAGAACTAGACTACTCCCCACCTTTTCAGTTTGGTCATCCTAAACAATTTGAACTTGCAAACCGACTAGTTGAAATGTTTCCAGAAGAAATGAATCATGTTTTCTTTTCTAATTCAGGATCTGAAGCTGTGGATTCAGCTTTAAAAATTGCTCTCGCCTATCAAAGGGCAAGAGGTAAAGCTTCTAAGACAAGATTAATTGGCAGAGAAAGAGGATATCACGGTGTGGGTTTTGGAGGAATATCTGTTGGCGGCATGGTTAAAAATAGAATGTACTTTGGAAGTATGTTAAGTGGTGTTGATCATTTAAGACATACTCATAATCCTGAATTGAATGCTTTTAGCAAAGGTCTTCCTGAATACGGAGCTGAACTTGCTAATGATTTAGAGAGACTTGTGCAACTTCATGATGCTTCTACTATTGCAGCTGTCATTGTTGAACCTATAGCTGGATCAACAGGAGTCCTACCTCCCCCTAAAGGGTATCTTAAAAAATTGAGGGAGCTTTGCACTAAGCATGATATTTTATTAATTTTTGATGAAGTAATCTCTGCTTTTGGCAGAATGGGAACTCCTACTGCCGCAGAATTTTTTGATGTCACTCCTGATATTATCTGTTGCGCTAAAGCTCTGACTAATGCCACTATTCCGATGGGCGCTACAGTTGTTCAAGATCATATTTATCAATCCATGATGGAACATGCAGATGCTCCAATTGAATTATTTCATGGCTACACTTATTCTGGTCATCCAGTAGCATGCGCTGCAGCATTAGCATCCTTAGATATTTATAAAGAAGATGGTTTGTTTGAACGTGCAGTAGATAGTGCAAAACACATGCAAGAAGTAGCGCACTCTTTAAAAGGAACTAAAAATGTAATTGATATTCGCAATATGGGCTTGATTGCTGCAGTAGAAATTGAAGCCCGAGACGGAGCTATTGGTGCTAGAGGCTTTGAAGTAATGAAAAAAGCTTGGGATCTTGGTGTGATGATTAGGGCGAATGGAGATACAATTGCTTTTTCTCCCCCCTTAATTGTTGAAAATAATCAAATTGAAGAAATGTTTGACGTCACTAAAAAAGCCATTGAATCTATAAATTAAATAACCTACTTTATTTTGAACAGGTGAGACGAAATAAAATTTAAAAACTCTATTTTTTTTTATATATTAAGTAGACTGATAATTACAAAAAATTTAAATGAAAAAAATTAAACAAATCTTAAAGGGGAATGTAAATGAGCGATATAACTAAATGTCCGGTAATGCATGGGGCCGTTACAAGCAATAATCAGAGCGGTACATCAAATCGAGAATGGTGGCCTAATCAACTAAATATTAGCATTCTTCATCAGCATGATAAAAAGTCTAACCCGATGGGAGAAAGTTTTAATTATCAAGAAGAGTTTAAAAAACTTGATTATAATGCTTTAAAAAAAGATCTAAATAATCTCATGACAGATTCACAAGAATGGTGGCCTGCAGATTATGGAAATTACGGACCATTTTTTATTCGTTTGACTTGGCACGCTGCAGGAACATATAGAACTGCTGATGGTCGAGGCGGTGGTGGTACTGGTGCACAGCGATTTGCTCCTCTTAATAGCTGGCCAGATAATGGAAATTTAGATAAAGCACGTAGATTGCTTTGGCCAATCAAACAAAAATATGGAAATAAAATTAGCTGGGCAGATTTACTTATTCTAGTAGGTAATGTTGCTATTGAATCAATGGGTGGAAAGACTTTCGGTTATGGTGGTGGACGTGAAGACATTTGGTCTCCGGAAGAAGATATTTATTGGGGAATGGAAAAAGAATGGCTTACTAATAAACGTTATACAGGTGAACGCGAACTTGAGCATCCTTTAGCTGCTGTGCAGATGGGTTTAATCTATGTTAATCCAGAAGGTCCAGATGGTAATCCAGACCCTCTTGCTAGCGCTAAAGATATCCGAGAAACATTTGCTCGTATGGCTATGAACGATGAAGAAACTGTTGCCCTTACTGCAGGTGGTCATACTTTTGGTAAAGCTCATGGTGCAGGTGACCCTAAGCATGTAGGCCCTGAACCAGAAGCTGCTCCAATTGAAGAAATGGGTTTTGGTTGGATGAGCTCATATAAGTCTGGTCATGGAAGAGATACTATTACCAGTGGTATTGAAGGCGCTTGGACTGCTAATCCTATTAAATGGGATAATGGTTATTTTGACTTATTATTAGGATATGATTGGGAACTCACTAAAAGCCCTGCGGGCGCTCATATTTGGCATGCAGTAAATCCTAAAGAAGAAGATCTTGCACCAGACGTTGAAGATTCATCAATACGAGTACCTACCATGATGACAACTGCCGATATGGCAATGCGTGAAGATCCTGAATATAGAAAAATTTCAGAACATTTTCATAAAAATCCAGATCAATTTCAAGACGCTTTTGCTCGTGCTTGGTTTAAACTTCTTCATAGAGATATGGGTCCTATAAATCGCTATATGGGTCCGGAAGTTCCTAAAGAAGAACTAATTTGGCAAGATCCAATTCCAGCAGGTAAATCTGATTATGACATTGATTCTGTTAAAGCAAAAATTATTGAGAGTGGTTTAACTGTTCAAGAAATGGTTGAGACTGCTTGGGCAAGTGCTTCAACATTTCGTGGAACGGACATGCGAGGTGGTGCTAATGGTTCTCGTATCCGACTTGAACCTCAAAAAAATTGGGAAGTAAATAAACCAGATCAGCTTAAGCGTGTATTAGAAATTTTAGAAGGTATAGCTTTAAGCTCAGGTGCGTCAGTTGCAGATATTATTGTTCTTGCAGGAAATGTTGGAATTGAGAAAGCATCAGGAGTTGATGTTCCTTTCTCTCCCGGTCGAGGAGATGCAAGCCAAGATCAAACTGATGTAGAATCATTTTCTGTTCTTGAGCCTATGGCAGATGGTTTCAGAAACTATTTACAGAAAAACTTCTCAGTTAGTCCTGAAGAATTAATGTTAGATAAAGCACATTTATTAGGACTTACAGCTCCAGAAATGACTGTTCTTATTGGCGGTATGCGAGCATTAGGTATTAGCACAGATGATCGAGGTATATTTACTGATGCAGCTGGAAAATTAACAAATGAATTTTTTGTTAAACTTCTTGATATGGAAGTGAAATGGGAAGCAACTGGAAGTAATTCTTATCAAGCCACCGATCGTAGAACAGGTGAGAAAGTAAGAAAAGCATCAAGAACTGATCTTGTTTTTGGCTCTAATTCTCAATTACGTGCCCTAGTAGAAGTTTATGCCCAAGCTGATTCACCTCAAAAATTCATTAGAGACTTTGTGAAAGCATGGAATAAAGTAATGAATCTTGATCGTTTTGATCTAATGCAATAATTATACATAAAATCATAACTATTCTGACCTGAGGCAATTCAATAGATTTATTTGGTTGTAATCTTGTAATAAGATTATTACGAATAAATCTATTGAAATACATATTTAATAAGAAAGGCATCCTAAAATGAAAAAAATATTATCAACTTTAATCATTTTATTATTTACAAATAATTTATATTCACTTGAAAATATTAAACTTTCATTGGATTGGGTACCTCAAGCAGAACATGGAGGCTTCTTCCAGGCTATAGCAAATGGTTACTATAGAGATGCTGGCCTAGAAGTTGAAATAGTTCCTGGTGGACCTCAAGTTAATACAAAAACTATGCTAATGTCTGGTCAAGTCGATTTTAATATTGGTGGTAGCGCTGGTGCCTTAAACTATGTTAAACAAGATTTACCATTTACCGTAGTCGCAGCTTTCTTTCAAAAAAATCCTCAAATCTTAATGTCTCACCCTAATCAGAACATAGACGGGCCATCTCAATTTCAAGGCAAAACCATATTTTTATCTAATTTTGGACGTATGTCTTTTTGGCCTTTCATCAAATCAAAATATAATTTATCAGATGATAATTTAAAGAATTATAATTTTAACTCTCAGCCATTCATAGAAGATCAACAATCTATTCAGCAAGGATATTTATCTAGCGAGCCTTTTGCGATTAAAAAGATTGCCGGTTTTGAACCTGTTATTCATCTATTAGCTGATCATGGGTATGATGCTTATGCTAATACTATTGAAACTGCCGTATCTACAATTAAAGATCGTCCAGAGATAGTAAGGTCATTTATTAATGCCTCTAGAAAAGGTTGGGTCAGCTTTCTGCATCAAGATCCTTCTCCAGCATTTAAATTAATTAAAGAATTAAATCCAGATATGCCAAATGATAAATTGGTTTATGCTCGCTCAATGATGATTTCTTACAATATAGTTGAAATTGAAGGAGTTAAAATTGGCTCGATGAGCGATCAACGTTGGGAAAATTTCTATACAAAATCCAAGAATCTTGGAATTTATGATCAAGATATATCTTATAAAAAAGCTTACACTCTTGAATTTTCTAATTAAGATATGATCCTTAAATGGGATTAAGAATATTATCTGAAAAAGAACGTCAAAAAAATATTGATGATAATGAGTCTAATCTCATTGCTCAATTACAGGGCGTATCAAAGAAATTTAAATCAACAAAGAATGAATCTTTGCATGATATAAATTTAGAAGTTTATCAAGAAGATTTTCTTTCCATCTTGGGGTCTTCGGGTTGTGGTAAAACTACAATTTTAAAAATGATGTGTGGGTTGATTAAATCTACAGCAGGAAAAATTAATTGGCCAACATCAAACTTTCAGAACTCTTCTGAAAACCCGGCTAACCTTAGTTTTGTATTTCAAGAGCCGAACCTCCTCCCTTGGATGAATGTTTATGACAATATAAAACTTCCTCTAAAAATATATAAAGAGAATTCTTATAAAGCAGATGAAAATATATACGATATTATTAAATTAGTGGGCCTTGAGGGGTTTGAAGAATATTACCCAAGACAGTTATCTGGTGGTATGAGTATGAGAGTGTCCATCGCCAGAGCCCTAGTCACTCAACCTAAAGTTTTATTAATGGATGAGCCTTTTAGTGCTTTAGACGAAACTAGAAGATTTGACCTCTCTCAAGAAATTTTGAAAATTAAAAAAGAAAAAAAACTTACTGTGGTGTATGTGACTCATAGTATTTATGAATCAGTTTTCTTGTCCAATAGAATTTATGTAATGCAATCAAATCCAGGAAAAATTTTTGAGGAATTTGATTTTTCAAATCAGGAAAAACCAGAAGATTATAGATTTACCCCTCAGTTTTTCGAACAAACAAAAATTGTATCAGATTCTTTGAAAAGAGCTCAAAATGCCGAATAATAAAATACATTCGGTATTGGTTATAGTTATATTATTCTTGGCTTGGGAAATTTCTTTTCATTTACTAAATTTAAAATGGTATTTACTTCCACCACCCTCAATGATTCTAGACTCTATTTTTAATAATGCTCATTTACTTTTTCTTTCATTGCTTACGACTTTAAAAATAGCAATTGTAGCTCTTATCTTATCGGTTATTGTCAGTACAAGCTTCTCTATTGTTTTCTATTTTTCTAAATTCATTGAAAGGTCATTAACTCCTATTACAGTAATACTTCAAGTAACTCCCATTATAGCTATCGCGCCTCTTATTTCTATTTGGGTTGATAGTTCAGAAATTGCAACTTTAATTTGCGCTTTCTTAGTTGCCTTTTTCCCCTTACTTGCAAATACAATTGCGGGATTTAAAAGTACTGAAAAAAAACATCTTGAATTACTAAGACTTTATGGTGCTAATAAATATCAGATCTTAAGATTTGTTGTTATTCCAAATGCCTTACCTTACTTTTTATCGGGTCTTAAAATAAGTAGTGGTCTAGCTTTAATTGGAGCTATTGTAGGAGAGTTTGTGATTGGACCTATCTCAGGTCATAGCGGATTAGCTTATCGTATAATTGAATCAGGATATCAATTAGATATACCTAAAATGTTTGGTGCAGTTTTTTTAATTTCTTTATCGGGAATTATGCTATTCAATCTTGTAAGACTGATTAGTTATTTAATTCTTAGGAAATGGCACTCTAGTTACCAACAAGTTGATTAGCCTATATTTAAGTTTGGACAGTTATCTTTGAGAGCATTTAAAACATTAATATTGTCTTCTTCTAAATAAGAGGGCGTTTTATTTCTTTCAAAATAAATCTGATATCCCTCTTCAACTGTTTCACATGCTGACTGAGTATAAGTTGGGACTGTAAGAACAAAAATTGGAAAAAGACAAAAGCAAAAACCAAAAATAATCATTAGGAGATCAAATTTTGAAATATTTTCTTTAAGAGTTAGTGTTTGTTTCATTTAATCTAATATATAAGACCTAAACGAAATTTTCAATTGATCTTTATTCATCCTAGTTGAATATAATTTACTGATAGTTTATGATATTTTTAAAATAAGGGAGATCCTAAAATAATGAAAAGTTTTAAAGAATTAATTGATTTAGCAAATGCTGAAATTGACTCAATTACTACAGAAGATTTAGCAAAAGAAATAAACGAAAATAATGTTGTAGTTATTGACGTACAGTCTAAAGATGCTGTAGAGGAAGCAGGCATGATACCGGGAGCTATACATGCAGAAAGAGGCATGCTTGAATTTTATGCAGATCAAAGTGAGGGAAATCCTTTTAAAAAGTCAGAGTTAGATCCAAATAAAAAAATAGTTGTATATTGCGGTGTTGGCGGACAGGGTGCTTTATCGGCCAAGACTCTAAAAGATATGGGATTTAAAAATGTTTCCAATCTTAAAGGTGGAGTTAAGGCATGGAAGAATTCCGGTCAAAAAACTACAAAAGTTTCATCTGTTAAACCTGGAGATACGGTAACTGGAAAAATTTAATTTAGCTCTTCTTCCGATAAACCCCAAATACTATTATCTAATAAAATCCAACCCTGAGAAGTTTTTTGGTTTTGACTAATTTCGATTTTAGCCATGTTATTTTTAATTTTCATCAAAGAAACAATTTTTGGTGAAATAATTTTTGATTTGATTCGAGTCTTAAAAAATCCTTCCTTAAAAGAATTAAATAAGTATAGATTTTTATCTTCCTTAAGAAGTAGTTTACGTTTTTTAGATAATTGATTATGGTAAATCCACCCTGTAATTCCGTTAAAGAGTTCTACTTGATACCATTCCGTTATATTTCCTCCCGCATTATAATCTCTTAAAATTTTAACAGGCATTCCTCGTTCGGTTAGCTTAAACTTTATTGTTTTTAAATTCGGGTCATCTTTTTCCGGATAGTGTCTTAGATTCACTTCTTCATATTTTAAAGAATTAAATACAGGAAATGATTCTGTTAAAGCTCCAATTGGGAATAGCAAGAATAGTAATATTAGTTTCATAAATTATATTATGATACTAACTGATTATTTTGTTAATAAATAAAAAAATAATTATTCGTCGAAATTTATTTCATTTAATATTGAAACAACAGTTTTTCGATTATCAGCTAATATAAATAGATCTATAATATCAAATTTTGCTCCTCCTACTAACTTTTCCACTTTAGGTGAGGAAGACACGGAGGGCGAAGCTGGAAATTCATTATTATCACTTGCATAAATAGTTTGGGCTTCTTCACTGACTAAAAATCGAAGAAAATTTAATGATTCCGCTTTTGTTGCTTTGTTAATAATTGAGACACCGGAAATATTAACATGTGCTCCTTGAGTATCTTGATTAGGAAAAATCGGCACTACTTTATCTAACCATACTTTTTGATCTTCATTATCTAGCATATTAAAATAATAGTAATGATTTCCTAAAGAAAAATCACATACTCCAGCAGCAATAGCTTTTACCTGATCTCTATCGTTTCCTTGAGGCTTTCTTGCAAGATTTTTTTTGAGGTTAGTTAAGTAATTTTTTAACCACGCCTCTCCATGATGATGCAATAGGCTAGCAAATAATGAAATGTTGTAGGGGTGAAAGCCAGAGCGAGTACAAACCCTACCTTTAAAATCATCACTAGCTAAATCCTCATAGTTAATATTTATAATATTTGTATTTTTAGCTATATAAATGATTCTTGCTCTTTGTGTAAGAGCTACCCAATCACTATTTTGTAAATGGTCAGGAATTCCAGATAACTTTGGGAGTTTAACTGAGGCACCCGCTTCAGATACATCTATTAATCTAGCTATATCTGAAGATAAAAATACATCTCCTATTGGATTATCTTTTTCTAATATAATTTTTTGAACTAAGCCTTTTTCAGCAAAGATCCATTCTACTTTTGTTCCTGAATTTTTTTCATATGCTTCAATTAATGCATCAATCAAAAAAGGTTGACGCTCGGAATAAATTTTTAATGTATTAGCGCTAAGCATATTAAAAATAAATGAGAACAAAATCACTACCGTAAAAAACTTAACTGTAATTGATATAATATTTTTCATGATTCCTTATTTCTTATATTGTTTTTTTAAGTAATTTATTAATTATTTGTGAGATGGGAAGACAAAAAAAAACCACCTATATATAAGAAGCATTATAAGACTTTTTTGTATTTGATTTCAGAAAGTAATTTTACTTTTTCTTTAAGTTTATTACTAGTGAGTATTCTTTAAGTAAATCTAAGCATGCCGGTAATGGCAAATCAGTATGTAGTTTCTTGTAATCACTATAGTCATAAATTTGATTTTCATCTTCATTGAATACATGAATATGATCTGATGTGTTAGTGTCATAAAAATATTGTTTATCAATTGTGATACGTTTCAGAAAGCCTTTACTGCTAAGGGTATTTAGATTTTCAAAAAGAGTCGTATAAGAAAAAAAACTGCCTGTATCTTTTAAATTCTGCTCAATGGAATTGATACAAAAGTGCTTATTTTTTCCATCGAAAATTGCTTTTAATAGGACTATTCTTTGTTTTGTTTGTCTCCATCCACAGTCTTGGAGAATGGAATCAATTTCATATTTATTAGCTTTTTGAAGATTTAGCATTAAATATGTTTTAAATTAAATATACAAATATACAAATATATTCATATATTTAGCGGTTTTTAATGAAAGCAGATACAAAAAACTCCTAAAAATGCTGTAAAACTTCATTAATTTTAGATTATGAAATTGGGAATAAAAGAATGTTTATTTGTTAAAGAATCTTAAATATAGCTATTTATTTAATGTTTTGTCTATTGACATAGTAAAAGACAGATATATATTGCCTTTCTTATCATGTACGCAGTCTTAAAAACAGTTGGAAAGCAATATAAAGTATCTCCTGGAGATATTTTAAAAATTGATAAAATCGAAGGTAAAGAAGGCGAAACTATTGCCTTTAAAGATATAATAGCTGTTGGTGGAGGGGATAAGTTTGAATTAGGAACCCCATCAGTTCAAGGCGCAGAAGTGTCCGCTAAATTACTTTACCAAACTCGTGATGATAAAATTAGAGTTTTTAGAAAAAATAGAAGAAAACATTATGAGAGAACTAAAGGCCATCGTCAATATATTACAATTTTAAAAGTTTTATCTATTAAATCTTCAATCGGCGAAGAAGTATATAAAGAGCCTGCAAAAAGAGTAGCTAAACCTGAAACTGTTGAAAAAAAAGAAATTAATCAGGAAGTAACAGAAAAAAAAGTAACTGTAAAAAAAACAGCTACAAAAAAGGCTACAACTGAGGTAAAAGAGTAACACTATGGCAACGAAAAAAGCAGGTGGAAGTTCCAAAAACGGAAGAGACTCGGCAGGAAGAAGGCTGGGTGTTAAAAAATATGGCGGAGAACATGTTATCGCTGGAAATATTTTAATTCGTCAAAGAGGAACTAAGTATTATCCCGGTGAAAATGTAGGGATTGGAAGAGATCATACTCTTTTCGCTTTAGTTGAAGGTAAAGTTCTATTTAGAAAATCTCGAAATAGACAATTTGTTTGCGTTAACTAATTTAAGTTTTAAAACACAAATCTAATTATTTAAAATGTCGTTTATTGATAAGGCAAAAATATATGTTCGATCGGGTAATGGCGGTCATGGCTCTCTAAGTTTTAGAAGAGAAAAATTTATTGAATATGGTGGTCCAGATGGTGGTAATGGTGGCAAGGGCGGAGATGTAATATTCAAAGGTAATAAAAGCGTAAACACTCTTCAGAAATATCGTTTCAATCAACATCACTATGCTAAAAATGGATCAGGAGGTTCTGGTAAATTGAAAACTGGGGCTAGTGGTAAAGATCTTATCTTAGAAGTGCCTTGTGGAACTGAAATTTACAATGAGGATATGACTATCAAGGTTTCGGAAATACTTGAAGATGGTCAGCTCTACTATTTTTTAAGAGGTGGGCAAGGAGGTAAAGGAAATACTCATTTTAAAAGTGCTTCTAATCGAGCCCCTCGAAAAGTTCAAGATGGTGAAATTGGACAGGAAGTTACTGTACGATTAAAACTTAAATTGTTAGCAGATGTCGGATTGGTAGGAATGCCTAACGCTGGAAAATCATCTATTTTATCAGTTGTAACTAATGCAACACCTAAAGTTGCAGACTATCCATTTACAACATTAGATCCCCATATAGGAATGGTGCAAACATTAGATCAAGAATTTATCATGGCCGATATACCAGGAATTATAGAGGAAGCCAGTCTAGGAAAAGGCTTAGGTCATGATTTCTTAGCTCATGTTGAAAGATGTAGTATTTTGATACATGTTTTAGATTGTTCGGAGCAAAACGTAATACAAAACTATGAAATTATAAGAAATGAATTAAAAAATTATGGCAAAGGTATTGAAGAAAAATTGGAAATTATTGTTTTAAATAAGACTGATATTGTTGATGAAAAAAAAATGAGTGATTTAAAACAAGCATTTGAAAATGCAACAAAACAAAAGGTCTTTGAAATATCTGCAGCTACTAGCTATAATTTAAGCAGTGTTACTAAGTACATTCTAGAACTAATGAGAAGATAATGAACTATGAAATTATAAAAGAACTTAAAACATCGAAAATTGTTGTTATTAAAATTGGCTCGAACATTTTGGTGGATAAGGATCAAGATCTTAAAAAAGATTGGCTTCAATCTTTAGTGAAAGATATTCAAAAACTTACAGAAAAAAAAATTAAAGTTGTAGTCGTTTCTTCAGGCGCTATCGCTTTAGGAAAGAAGGCATTAGGTAAAAAAAATCTTAATAATCTTCATGATAAACAAGCTGCAGCTTCAATAGGACAAATTCAGCTATCTCAATCCTGGCAAACAGCATTATCTAAAATAGGACTTCAAAGTTCTCAAATCTTATTAACTGCCGAAGATTTAGAAAGCAGAAGAAAATATTTAAATGCTCGTAATACTATTTTTGCTCTCCTGGATTTAGGTGTTGTGCCTATAATTAATGAGAATGATACTACCTCGACAGAAGAAATTCGATTTGGAGATAATGATAAACTATCTGCCGTCATTGCTAATGCTATTTCTGCAGAAATGTTAATTTTATTATCTGACGTTAACGGGCTCTATACAACAGATCCAAAAAAAAATAAAAATTCAAAACTTTTAACTAATATTACTGTCATTAATAAAACGATTGAAGGTTATGTTAATAAATCTAAGAGTTCTTTTGGTTCTGGTGGAATGCTTGCGAAGATCGAAGCTGCAAAACTATGCATGCAATCAGATATCAAGATGATCATAGCTAATGGACTAGAAAAGAATTCTTTAAAATTCATTAATTCTGAAAACGCTACTTGGTTTATCCCTCAAAAAAATATTCGCTCAAGAAGACATCAATGGATATGGAGTCGTTCGACTAAAATTGGAGTTTTACATATAGATGAAGGTGCTGCAAAAGCTGTATCCAAAAACTCTAGTTTACTAGCTATTGGCATTAAAAAAATTGAAGGGAAATTTTTTCGTGGTGATACTATTTCCATCAAGTACAATTCAAAAGAAATGGCTCGTGGGATTATTAATTATGATTTTGAAGATATGGAAGCTATTAAAGGCAAGAAATCCTCAAACATCAAATCTATTCTTGGTTTTATTCGGGAAGATGAAGTGATTCATAAAGACAATTTGGTTTTAATTTCATGACTCAAATAAAAGAAAAAATGATTCGTATTGGAAAAATGGCCAGACAGGCATCTGAAGATATGAGGCAACTATCTTCAGAAGATAGAAGTAGGATTTTAATGAATATTAGTCAATTCATTAAAGCTAATCATTTCAAAATACTAGAAGCAAATCAAACAGATATTGAAGATGCAAAAAATAAAAATTTGCCTTCGCCTCTTGTCAATAGACTCATATTAGACCAAAAAAAAATAGATGCTCTGGTAAGCACTGTAGAAAGTATTGCTCAAATGCAAGATCCATTAGGTCAAATTTTAGATGAATGGTCACAACCAAATGGACTTAGCTTTAAAAAAATTACTGTCCCACTAGGAGTAATTGGTATTATTTATGAATCTAGACCAAATGTTACAGTGGATGCTGCTGCTTTATGTTTGCGTTCAGGTAATATTCCTATTTTAAGAGGAGGTAAGGAGTGTATCAATTCAAATACAGCTCTTTATCAATGCATTCAAGACGCCTTGTCTGATTTAGGATTTAATAAAAATTTAGTTTGTTTTATTGATGATGTCGATAGAGAATTTGTACAAGAACTTATTCGATTAGATAAATATGTAGATTTAATCATTCCAAGGGGAGGTCTTTCTCTTATTCAATCTATTTCTCAAAACTCTACCATTCCAACTCTCAAACACTTAAATGGTATTTGCCATACCTACTGGGATAACGGATATAGTAAAGAACATGCAGAAAAAGTGATTGTGAATGCAAAATTAAGAAGACCTGAAATATGTGGCGCCACAGAAACACTACTTGTGCATGAGGAAATTGACTCTGTTTCTATAAATAATGTTTTACAAAGCTTAATGGATCAAGGTTGCATAATTAAGGGTGATGAAAAAATTAAAAATTTTTTTCCATCTGCAATTGAAGCAACTGAAGAGGATTGGTCAACAGAATATTTAGATAAAATCTTATCTGTAAAAATGGTGAAAGATATTGAGGAAGCTACAAAACACATCAATAAGTATTCTAGTGGACACACAGAAAGTTGCTTAACGGATTCAAGTCAAACAATAAATTATTTTTTCCAACATTGTGACAGTGCGATACTTCTTCATAATGCATCAACTCAATTTGCAGATGGTGGTGAATTTGGATTTGGAGCAGAAATAGGAATTTCAACAGATAAACTTCATGTAAGGGGACCAGTGGGAGCTCAACATTTAACGACATTTAAATATTTAGTAACAGGGAATAATCAAGTAAGACCTAAATGACATTAGAAGCTAGTACTCTTGAGCTAAACTCACATCGTTTATATTTAGAAGAATTAGATAAAACCAAAATAGTTCATATTATTAAGTACACTATTTATCTTATTGAAAAAAATACTCATAATTTTATAGAAAATTTTACTGAAGAAGATCTAGTGGAGATCAATAGAGTCCCTTTAACAAATGATATTAATAATAATCTTTTTTTTAAATACAGGAAAAATACATTACCTGTGAGCACCATTGCTCTTATTCAAGATAACAACTTAATGAAATTCACGAATTCTATTTTATTTAATTTTAAATTACGTAACCCAATGGTTCTTCACCCAATTTCTAAAGATCAAATTTTAATCATTGATTTATTTTGTGAATCTCTTGAAGAGTCTAAAATCAATAATCAGTTTATTAAAACTATTGTATGAATAAAAATTCTATAGGGATATATGGTGGATCATTTAATCCTTTCCATAAAGGTCATGAATATGTAATACAAAATACTAAAAAATATTTAACTCTATCTCATTTTTATATTGTACCTAATTACGGCAATCCCCTAAAATCTAAAACCCCTAAAAAACCCATTCGTGAAATTTTAAATAATCTTAGAAACTCTACAATAAACTTAAAAGTTAAAGTAAGCCCCTTAGAGTATTCGATAAAATCTCAAAGTACCTATGACTTACTGAGAAAAATTCAAAAAAAGTGTACCCTGGAAAGTTTTGTATTGATCATAGGTCTTGATCAGCTATGGGAATTGGATAGATGGGTCAACTTTGAGTGGATAATTAATAATATTAGTATTTGTATTGTCTCTCGACCTAGCTATGATATGGAAATTGACAAAACAAAAATTTATAATAAATTTTCTCCATATTTCATGACATCAGCAAAACAGTTCTTATTATCAACATCGCCTAACTTATTTTTATTAAAGTTAGAGGGTATTGATATTTCATCGACCTATATTAGGAATAACTCTTGAAAAAAAATCATAAAGACCCCTCTGTACAAAGCATAGTGAACGCTTTAGATGACAACAAAGCAGAAGATATTCAGATTATTTCCCTTAAAGGAAAAGCTGATTTTGCAGAATTTATGGTAATAGCTTCAGGTAGATCATCCAGACATGTTGATTCTGTTTCTGAAAAAGTCTACCGTGAACTTAAAAAAGACAAGCTATATTGCAATAGACCAGAAGGAAGACCATTGTGCGACTGGACAGTTATTGATGCAGGGCACGTTTTAGTGCATATTTTTAGAGATGAAATTCGATCTATTTATGACCTGGAAAAACTCTGGTCTGAAGAATTTTCCTCTAGTCATAAAGTGTCGAACTAACTTGAAAAGAATTTTTTTCATTTTTGTACTATTTAGCACATTTTATTTTTCTAATGGTTTAGCCGAAACAACTAAAGAAACTTACAAACAGCTCAGTATTTTTAATGAAGTCTTTAATAGGGTCAAAGAGAGATATGTTGAAGAAGTCACAGATAAAGAACTAATTGAAAAAGCTTTAAATGGTATGCTTAGCGCTCTAGATCCCCACTCAAGTTTTATGAGTGAAGAAATTTATCGAGAAATGCAAATCGATACCGCTGGTGCTTTCGGTGGATTAGGTATTGAAATTACTATGGAGCAGGGATTTATAAAAATAATATCACCTATCGACGATACGCCTGCACAAAAAGCAGGAGTAGAATCTGGTGACTTCATAACTCATCTAAACGGGCAATCAGTCGTGGGTTTTAGTATTAAAGAGGCTGTTGATATTATGAGAGGTGATGTTGGATCTCCGATCACAATAACAATTGTCAGGGGAATGAAAGAGCCTTTTGATATAGTTTTAGAAAGAGCAATAATTAAAATTCAATCCGTTAAACATAAAGTAATTGATCAAATAGGTATATTAAGAGTGACAGCTTTTAATGAACAAACAACAAGTGGTTTGAAAAAAATTATTGAAGAGCTGGAAAAGGGAGACATAGAAATTATAGGTTATGTTCTTGATCTTAGAAATAATCCAGGTGGACTTCTTGATGAATCCATCAGTGTAAGTGATTTATTTTTAGAAAAAGGTGAAATTGTTTCTGTTAGAGGACGAGATTCAAAAGATGTTCAAGTTTATTCAGCAAAAAAAGGCGATATAATTAATGGTAAGCCTCTTGTCGTTCTTATTAACCAAGGTTCTGCATCTGCTTCAGAAATTGTAGCTGGAGCTCTTCAAGATCATCATCGTGCTCCAATATTAGGTATTACTTCATTCGGAAAAGGTTCTGTTCAAACTATAGTTCCCATTGATAGTGGTGCTATTAGACTTACAATAGCTAAATATTATACCCCATCTGGGGATTCCATTCAGGCAATAGGAATAGAACCTGACGTTATTGTACCTCAAGCAGAAATTACCGTCCTTAATGATTTATTTACATTTAGGGAATCTGACTATCAGGATGCATTATCTAATGAAACTAAAGACATTAACGTTAAAGAAGAAGACAAAGAAGAAAGCCTTATCAATGATGACTATCAGCTTTTTAGAGCTATAGACGCAGTTAAAACTTTAGCAACCGTTCAACAGTAGTCATTAAAATGAATAAAAATTATCGTCCAAATGTAGGTATTATGATCATCGATAATAATAAAAATATTTTTGTTGGACAGAGATTAGATCACCCTTCTCATTTTTGGCAAATGCCTCAAGGAGGTATAGACGCAGATGAAAAACCTTTTGATGCGGCCTTAAGAGAAGCTTTCGAAGAAACGGGTATAAAAAAAAATAATCTAAAATTAATATCAGAAATAAAGGAATGGTATCACTATGACTTACCATTAGATTTAGCTAAGACTTTATGGAATGGAAAATATATTGGTCAAAAACAAAAATGGTTTCTTTTTGAATTTTCAGGCAATGATAAACATATAAATGTTAATACAAAAAATGCGGAATTTTCTGAATATAAATGGGTTAATAAAAATTTTCTAATTAATAATATTGTTCCTTTTAAAAAAGAAATTTATGAAAAATTATTGTCAGAGTTTAAAGAGTTTCTGTAAGAAGAATTATTTATAAGAGGGGCTATTAACGACTTGTTCAAAAGTTTTGAGAGCTGTTTCATTGCCTTCTAGTTCTTGATAGGTTTTAGTTTGTTTATAATTATCTTTGTTTAAATCTTTTAAAGATTCAATCTGATCAACTAGAACTTCACAGACTTTACCTTTAAGCATAACAAGACCACCTGATACAAAAAAACTTTCCTCAGTTTTATTGTTAGACATGATAGCCATTTGGCCAGGCCTAAGAGAGCTAATAAATGGTGAGTGATCTTGCATTGCTGCAAAATCACCCTCTGTTCCTGGTAAAACAGCCATTTCAATCTCTTTTTGGAAGATTACTTTTTTAGGAGATACTACTTTTAATTCAATCATAAGATTTATTAAGCTGCATCCTCTTCCATTTTTTTAGATTTTTCTAACGCTTCCTCAATGGTTCCTACCATATAAAAAGCATTTTCGGTAATATCGTCATAATCACCATTTACCAAACCTTCAAAACCTTTAATCGTGTCTTCTAGTGAAACAAATTTTCCTGGAGAACCAGTAAAAACTTCAGCAACATGGAATGGCTGACTTAAAAACTTTTGAATTTTTCTAGCTCTTGATACAACAAGTTTATCTTCTTCTGATAATTCATCCATTCCCAAGATAGCAATAATATCTTGAAGACTCTTATAAGTTTGAAGTGTTTTTTGAACATCTCTTGCTACTTTATAATGTCTATCACCTAGGGTTCTTGGCTCTAAAATTCTAGATGTAGAATCTAAAGGATCCACAGCGGGATAAATACCAAGTTCAGCAATTGAACGATTTAAAACAGTAGTGGCATCTAAGTGAGCAAATGATGTTGCTGGTGCCGGATCTGTTAAGTCATCAGCAGGAACATAAATAGCCTGAACTGAAGTGATAGATCCTTTGTTAGTTGTTGTAATTCTTTCTTGAAGAGCTCCCATATCAGTAGCAAGTGTTGGTTGATAACCCACAGCCGAAGGAATACGGCCCAGTAGAGCTGAAATTTCTGATCCTGCTTGAGTAAATCTGAAAATATTATCCACGAAGAATAAAACATCTTGATTTTCTTCATCTCTAAAATATTCAGCTTGGGTTAGACCTGAAAGGGCAACTCTTGCACGAGCGCCAGGCGGTTCATTCATCTGACCATACACTAGAGCAACTTTTGATTTATCTCCATTTACGTCAATAACGCCTGATTCTATCATCTCATGATAAAGATCATTACCTTCTCTTGTTCTTTCGCCAACACCGGCAAATACAGAATAACCACCATGAGCTTTTGCTACATTATTAATTAATTCCATGATAAGAACTGTTTTTCCAACACCAGCACCACCAAATAGGCCAATTTTTCCGCCTTTGGCGTAAGGCGCTAAAAGATCAACAACCTTAATACCCGTTACAAGAATTTCAGTTTCAGTTGACTGATCAACAAAATCTGGAGCTGCTCTATGAATAGGAAGTTTTTTCTTAGTTTGAATAGGACCTCTGTCATCAATTGGCTCGCCAATAACATTCATAATACGTCCTAATGTTTCAGGTCCAACCGGAACTGAAATGGGATTACCTTGATCAAAAACTTCTTGTCCTCTTTGCATACCTTCAGTTGCATCCATAGCAATTGTACGAACGGTATTTTCTCCAAGATGTTGAGCTACTTCTAATACAACTTCCTGGTCACCTATTTTTGTTATTAATGCATTCATAATAGAAGGAAGTTCCCCTTCAAATGATACGTCTACTACAGCCCCTAATACTTGAGTTATTTTACCTGCTTTATTACTTGCCATTATATGCTCCTTTCCTATACAGCCTCTGCGCCTGAAATAATTTCGATAAGTTCTTTTGTTATTACTGCCTGACGAGTACGATTATACTTCATTGTAAGTCCGTCAATCATATCACCGGCATTTCTTGTAGCATTATCCATAGAGGTCATTCTAGCCGCATGTTCTGCTGCTGAACTTTCAAGGATACTGCCATAAACTTGTGTTAAAAAGTTTCTTGGTATTAAATACTCTAATAATTCATTCTTATCTGGCTCAAACTCAAATGAGGAAGTATTTTCTTCATCGGAACTTTCCTGAGAGTCTGATTGTTCAAGAGGGATTAAAGATTTATATGTAGGCTCTTGTGCAATAGCTGAGATAAATTTATTATATAAAATAGTTACTTCATCAATTGCATTAGATTCAAATAATTTAGTAATCTTATTCTTCACCTTCTCTGATACCTCTAACTGCCTATCGTTCGTATTAAGATCTTCAAATTTTTCTAAAATTTCTAGATCTCCCCTCTTATAAAAAGCACTTGCTTTTTTGCCTATTGGCATCAGCTTAACCTCTATACCTTTAGATTTTTTATCTTCAACCCACCTGACCGCGCTTCTAAACAAACTAGAATTAAAACCGCCACAAAGGCCTCTATCAGATGAATTAATAATCAGTAAAGCCACTTTGGGATTTTGTCGACCAACCAATACTTCTGGTAATCCTGAGCTCTCTTTAGACCCTCCAACCAGCGAGGAGAGAATAAAACTTAAACTCTCTGAGTAGAATCTTGAAGATTCCGCAAGTTCTTGAGCTCTTCGCAATTTACTTGCAGCTACCATTTTCATAGCAGAGGTTATCTTTCTAGTTGATTTAACACTAGCAATTCTGGTTTTAAGATCTTTAAGATTGGGCATTAGCTAAAGTTTTGACAAAAGTCTTTTAAAAACTCCCCTATTTTTTTATCTGAATCATCCGTAAAATTACCTGTAGTGTTAATCTCATTGAAGATATCAGAGTGTTTAGCTTTAAAGCTTTCTAAAAACTTCTGTTGAAAATCAGTAATTTTTGAAGTTTCAATTTTGTCAAGAAAGCCTCTTACTCCAGAATATAAACTTAAAACCTGATCGGCAACTGTCATAGGAACATATTGATCCTGTTTAAGTAATTCTGTAAGTCGCTCGCCTCTTGCTAGAAGTTGCTTAGTGGATGCATCAAGATCTGAAGCAAACTGAGAAAAAGCTGCCATCTCACGATACTGCGCTAATTCAAGCTTAATTTTTCCTGCAACTTTTTTCATAGCTTTTGTTTGAGCTGCTGAACCTACTCGACTAACTGACAAACCAACATTAATAGCTGGTCTGATACCTGAGAAAAATAATTCTGTTTCCAAAAATATTTGTCCATCGGTAATTGAAATCACATTAGTGGGAATAAATGCAGAAACATCTCCACCTTGTGTTTCAATAACTGGAAGTGCAGTTAAACTACCTCCGCCATTAGCTTCATTTAATTTGCAAGCTCTTTCTAATAGACGTGAGTGTAAATAAAAAACATCCCCTGGAAAAGCTTCTCTTCCTGGTGGACGCCTTAAAAGTAATGACATTTGTCGATAAGCTACTGCCTGTTTAGATAAGTCGTCATAAACTATTAGGCCGTGCATACCATTATCTCTAAAAAATTCTCCCATCGAACAACCGGTATATGGAGCTAAAAATTGTAAAGGAGCTGGGTCTGATGCTGTCGCCGCAACTACAATAGTGTACTCAAGAGCACCGTTTTCCTCTAAAGTTTTTACAACCTGAGCAACTGTTGATCTTTTTTGACCAATAGCAACATATATACAGTAGAGTTTTTTGGATTCATCTTCTGATTTATTAATTTCTTTTTGATTTATAATGGCATCAATCGCTACAGCCGTTTTACCAGTCTGACGATCTCCAATAATTAATTCTCTTTGTCCACGACCAACAGGAACTAAAGCATCAAGAGCTTTTAAGCCAGTTTGCATAGGCTCATTAACGCTTTGTCTAGGGATAATTCCAGGAGCCTTCACTTCTATTCTTCTTGATTCACTACTCTGTATTGGACCTTTTCCGTCAATTGGATTTCCTAGTCCATCAACTACTCGACCAAGTAAACCTTTACCTACAGGAACCTCAACAATACTTTTTGTTCTTTTAACAATATCACCTTCTTTGATATCTCTATCATCTCCGAAAAGAACAATACCTACATTATCTTCTTGAAGGTTTAGGGCCATACCTTTGATGCCTCCGGCAAATTCTACCATCTCACCAGCTTGAACGTTGTCTAGTCCATAAACTTGGGCAACACCGTCACCAACTTTTAAAACTGTTCCTACTTCAGATATATCAGCCTTACTATCAAAGTCTTTTATTTGATCTCTTATAATGGAAGAGATTTCAGATGCTTTAATCGACATTAAATGTCTCCTTTCACGTTATTTGTAAATTTTGAAACTTGGCTTCGCACACTTAAGTCAATCATCTTTGATCCAACCACAACGGTCATACCTCCAAGTAAAGAATGATTAGTATTAAATTCAATATTGATTTTTGATCCATATTGAGAATTGAGTAAGTCTGAAATATTTTTTTTTGTCTCTTCATCTACGTCACTCGCAGTAGTCACATTTGCTGATTGATACCCTCGCTTTGAAAGTAAAACTTCACCAAAACTGGAAAGGACTAAAGTTAAAATAGAGAGTCTCTTATTTTTGTATAGCGTATCTAATAAACCTTTTAATATTTTACTAGACTGCATTTCTTTAGTTAAAGAAGAAATTATACTTAATTTATGCTCTCCCTTAGTGATAGGGGATTTTAAGATACTCATTAAATCTTCACTTGAGTGAATCGTACTTAAAAGTTCTTTAGTGTCGGCAAAGAGTGAATCTAAATCATCATTTTGAACAGTGCTAAAAAGTGCTATTGCATATCTTTGGGCTATAATTTTATTGCTCATTTTTTCCTTAAATAGAAGGATTTTTTATCATATTGAGCGTTGTTTAAAGACTTAACAAATGACGCATCAGGAGATATTAATTGGATCTATATCAATGCTTAAAAAACGTTGATTTTTAGGGTTTATTAAAGACTTAAGTAATCTAATTTTTCGCTCAAGTTCTCCATAAGATCTTTCTTTCAAAAATAATATTTGGTGGAAGTGAGATTTTTTGTAAGGAATCAGAGCTGGAGTGGGTCCGTAAATTTGAATTTTTAACTTTTGGGATTTTTCTGTAATTTCTAAAGTTATTTCCCTTAAGTCAGATTGGCTTTTATGAAGTATATTTAATACTCCTATTTTAAAATAAGGAGGCAGATGAGAGGACTCTCTTCTCTCTAATTCTGTATCAATAAATTGATTTCGATCTTGCTTTATGAGACTTTGGAATAAGGGATGCTTGACATTATAGGTTTGAATTAAAACATCACCTTGAGCTCCCTCTCTTCCAGACCTTCCTGCGACTTGTTGAAATAATTGGTAGGTTTTTTCTAAAGCTCTGAAATCAGGACTATGTAAAGTCGAGTCACCATCAATAATATTGACTAATTTTAGATTTGGAAAATGAAAAGATTTGCCAATTATTTGTGAGCCTATAAGAATTTTTGTTTTATTATTGTGAACTTCATCAAAAAATATTTTTTTATTATTTTTATTTCTCAGAGTGTCGCTAGAAAAAATCTGAACTTTACTCCCAGAAAAAAGCCTCATAACTTCCTCTTGAAGTCTTTCTAAGCCAATACCAAGTGAGATAAATTTAGCGCTGGAACATTGAAGGCACGACTGATTGTTTTCATACATACTAGCACAGTGATGACAAATTAATTTATTTAATGATTTGTGATATACTAAATTTGTTGAGCAATTCTTGCACTGAACAGTAGCATGACAATGGGCACACATTTTAGTTGGTGCATAACCTCTCCTATTTAGAAAAAAAAGAACTTGACCTTTATTTTTTAAAACGAGGCTTGTTTTTTCAAACATTTCTTTAGAGATCCAAGAAGTTGAACTAGGTTTACTTAGGTTCATATCGATAAGCTGTATTTTAGGTAGAGAGGTTTTAAAAAATTGAGAGTTTAAATGATGTTGCTTAATTTTGTCTTTCTTTACGTTATATAAAGTTTCTAAGGATGCTGAAGCACTTACCAGAAGACACATCGCTTTTTCCTTACTTGCTTTTAAAATCGACATATCTCTAGCATGATATTTAGGACCATCGTCCTGCTTATAAGAACTGTCGTGTTCTTCATCGCAAATTATTAATTTTAAATTATGAAAGGGAAGTAAGACAGAAGATCTAGCTCCAACTACAACACAAGGCTCGCCCGTTAATAAAGATCTTAATACTTTAGATTTTTGATTTACTGTTTGTTTTGAATGCCAAACATAGGGCTTACATCCAAAATATTTATAAAATCGATCAGACCAATCTTCAGTCAAAGCAATTTCTGGTAATAAAACTAAAATTTGTTTCCGGTCAATCAAAGCTTTAAAAATAAATTTAAAATATAATTCCGTCTTACCGGATCCTGTTACACCATCGATTAAATGGCATGAGTACTTTGATAAATTATCTCTGCTAATTTCTTGAAAAATTTTTTCCTGCTCATTATTTAAAAGAATGCTATCTGCCTTACCATTAAATTGAAATCCTAAATTAGTCTCTTTGATTTTATTTTCATTTTGGTAATTTAAAAAGTCTTTATTCGAAATATTATTCTCGTGAATTAAATTTTTTTTATTTTCATAAATTTTATCTTGAAATAAAAGATAATTCTTGATTTTTTTTTTCAAATTTAATTCTGATCCAATAGATAACTTAAATGACATTCCTAAATCTATAAAATAATGCTTTGATAAATATTCAATAAAATCTAAATGACTAGATTTAAATATATATGAGTTAAGCTCTGTAATAGTTAAAATTTTTTTTTTATCAAAAGTAATTTCTGAAGCAATCACTTCAGATAAAACAACTCCAATCGATTTTTTATTTCTTATAGAAATATCTACTATTGTGCCCGATCTGATTTTTTCAGAATATTTATATAGTAAGGGTCGATCCATAAGACCAAAGGGGATAACTTTAAAATAATACATGTTCTTAAATAGAGATTCTCATTTATAATATCATGATATGAACTTTTTAGACTTACTAGAAAGCAAGCAAATTGATCAATCTTTAATTAAAGAGTTTAAAGATTGGGTGACTTACTTAAAGGATATCAAAGGCTTCTCTCAAAATACTTATAATTCCTACTCTTATGATCTTGTTGATTTTTTAGTTTTTCTTAATCAGCACTATGCAACAAATATAACAAATAAAGATATTATAGACTTAGATCTAAAAACCCTAAGGTCTTGGTTGTCAGACTTAACCTTGGAGAGAAATTATATAAATGTTTATAAAAAGCCTCTTTCGGCTAGATCTAGAAGAAGAGCCATTAGCTCTTTAAAGAATTTCCTCAAATACATGAAAACTAAGTCAGATTCTTACGACAGACCATTTGGCCAAATTATACTTCTTAAAAGTCCAAAGATTCCTAAATCACTTCCTAAGTCCATTCATGAAGATCAAGTGGATATACTGCTAACAGAGCTAGAAGGTGTTACAAAAAAAAATTGGATTAAAAAGAGAAATAAGGCCATATTTTTTTTATTATATGGCTGTGGACTCAGAATTAATGAAGCTCTTTCGTTAACAATAAATCACACTAGAGATTTATCTTCTTTAACTATTATGGGTAAAGGGGGGAAGGAAAGAATGATTCCAGTATTAGAAGTGGTTCAGGATGCGGTCAAAGATTATTTGAATTACCTGCCTTATAAAATAAATACTCATCAATCTATTTTTATTGGTGATAGGGGCGCTCCTATGCAAGCAAGAACTTTTCAACGCGACTTAAAAAATGCAAGAATTAATTTAGGATTACCTAAGACGTCCACACCTCATGCACTTCGGCATAGCTTTGCAACTCATATATTAAAACATGGCGGTGACCTAAGAACAATTCAAGAATTACTTGGGCATTCATCCTTATCTACAACTGAAATTTATACCGAAGTAGATGAGGTTAATTTAGAAAAAACATATCGAAGTAAGAACCCGTCAAAAAAATCATAATTAAACGCTAAGCTTATTAGCTCCTCTGACAATAAAATCAGGATTTAAAATATTTTCTTTTTGGTATTTAACTCTAGAGCCATCTAAAGTGAGGACCGATCCACCTGCACCCTCGACAACAGCTTGCGCAGCTGCAGTATCCCATTCTGAGGTCGGAGCTAATCTTGGATAAATATCAGCTAAACCTTCGGCAACTAAACAAAGTTTTAAAGAACTTCCTGAATGAATAGTTTTAACCGAACCTAATTCTTCAATAAAATTTTTAGTACTTTCATTTAAATGACTTCTGCTAGCTACGACTCTAATAGGAGAATGGGCGCCAGAAACAAAAATATCTTTATGTTCATTAGTTTCTTCTATTTTAATTGCACCTAAGTTTTTTCCACCAATATAGGCAATACCACTAACAGGATGAAAAACAATTCCAATTAAAGGGAAGTGGTTTTCGATAAGAGCAATATTGACAGTAAATTCTCCATTCTTACTAATAAACTCTTTGGTTCCATCTAATGGATCTATCAACCAATAAATTTCTGATTTTGTATAGATATTCTCTGACTCTTCAGAAATAATTGGTATCTGACTTATAGAAGATAATTGGCTAGATATGACCTTGTGAGACATTAAATCGGCCTCAGTTAAAGGAGATTGATCCGTTTTATATGTAATATTAGGTTCTTGGTTATTGTAGAAATTAAGTATTACTGATCCAGCTTCCCTAACAATATCAATTAAAGCCGTAAAATATATATTTTGTCGTAATTTGCTATTATTGTCATTTATATTCATATATATATAAATAACTATATACAATTTAAATTAAAATACTATTTTATTCAAAACACGACATTATGATAAAACCTATTAATAATTCACTATTTTACTCAACCAATAAATCAAGTAGGAAAATTGCTTGGGATAGCGAAACTCACTTTGAACTATTAAGTAATAAAAAATATTTCAATACTAAGCGAAGCTATGAACGCTGGATTGAAAAAAATAAATTTTTTCCTCCTACTATTAAATATGAAGATTATATAAATAATAATTTAGGTAAAATTAAATTACAATTTTTTAAACGTACATTAAAACAGTATGAAGATAAAAGATCGTTAATCTTATTTATTCAAATTCATAAAATTGATAAGCAGTATATTTTATTTGCTAACGACAGAAGAGGTGGAAAAAGATGGGTTTTAATATCTTCTAACAGTCAGGATGAAATTTTAAAAGGGTTAGAGGCTCTTTCTTCAAGAATAAAGAAAAACTTTATATGTATTCCCGATGAACCAATTATTGAAAAATTTTTTTTAATTACAGAAAAATTTAAAAGCTTTGATATTAATTTTAAATCAAAAATGGTTTGCCATATTCCTATATATCTTTTTTATACTAATACTCCTTTGCAAAATGAAATAAAATTTTCAAAAAAACAGATCGCTAATAATTCTTATTTGAATGATCTTGAATCGGAGAGTATTCAAATTATGAGGGAGGTTGTCAGCGAAGCCGAAAATCCAGTTATGCTTTATTCAATTGGCAAAGATAGTTCTGTGATGCTTCACTTAGCAAAAAAAGCT
Organism: uncultured Alphaproteobacteria bacterium; assembly: GCA_963926395.1. GTDB lineage: Bacteria > Pseudomonadota > Alphaproteobacteria > HIMB59 > HIMB59 > HIMB59. Next base: position 5,985 of record CAWUWX010000038.1, on the reverse strand, counting down.
TTCTACCCTAGTCCGCCACCCTTTCCTTTAATGCATGTTGATACTAGATGGAAATTTCAAGAAATGTATTCCTTTAGAAAAGAAATTGTAAAACAGATGGGAATGAAATTAATCACACATATCAATCCTGATGGTATTAAAAAAAACATAAACCCTTTAACCAATGGTTCTTCTGTCCATACGGATATCATGAAGACACAAGGTCTAAAACAGGCTATGGATAAATATCAATTTGATGTGGCATTTGGAGGAGCACGAAGAGATGAAGAAAAATCCAGGTCTAAAGAAAGAATTTTTTCATTTAGAACTCCAAGCCATCAATGGGATCCTAAAAATCAAAGGCCAGAACTCTGGAATCTCTATAATACAGATTTAAATAAGACTGAAAGTATTAGGGTATTTCCTTTATCTAATTGGACAGAACTGGATATTTGGCAATATATTTACCAAGAAAATATACCAATTGTTCCATTGTATTATGCAAAAACTAGGCCTGTTATTGAACGCAATGGCATGCTTATTATGGTGGATGACGACAGGCTTGAAATTAAAAAAGAAGAAAAAATACTTTTAAAAAAAATTAGATTTAGAACTTTAGGTTGCTATCCTCTAACAGGTGCCATTGAGTCAGATGCAGATACTCTAGAATCTATTGTCTTAGAACTCCTTAAATCTAAAACCTCAGAAAGAGAAGGTAGAGCCATTGATAATGATTCTTCTAGCTCAATGGAAAAAAAGAAACTTGAAGGTTATTTTTAATGCCTAAAACTAATAAAAAAATTAATGATTATCTTAAGAGTCAGTCTAATCTTAGTTTACTAAGATTTATAACGTGTGGCAGTGTTGATGATGGTAAGAGCACATTAATTGGACGAATGCTCTATGAATCTCAAATGATTTTTGATGATCAGATAGCTACACTAAAAAAAGATTCAAATTTACATGGGACTCAAGGTGAGCAAATAGACTTTGCTTTACTTGTAGATGGATTAAGTGCGGAAAGAGAACAAGGAATTACCATAGATGTTGCATATCGGTTTTTTTCAAGCAGCAAAAGAAAATTTATTGTAGCTGATACACCGGGTCATGAACAGTACACAAGAAACATGACAACTGGTGCATCCACTGCCGACTTAGCCATTATTTTAATAGATGCTCGCCATGGTGTTGCAACCCAAACAAAACGACATTCTTTTATTGTTTCATTATTAGGAATTAAGCATGTAGTAATTGCTATCAATAAAATGGATTTAGTTGAATACAAAGAAGATAAATTTAAAGAAATTGCAGAAGAGTATAAAAAATTTTCAAAAAAACTTAATTTTGAATCCATTAAAGTCATTCCTATGTCAGCATTAAAGGGAGATAATATCTATAATAAATCTTCTAAAATGAAGTGGTATAAATCTTCTACTCTATTTAGTTATTTAGAAAATATTGACGTAAAACAAATTAAAGGGAATGGATTTGTTATGCCTGTCCAATGGGTGAATAGGCCTAATTTAAATTTTAGAGGTTATAGCGGTACTATATGTTCAGGAATACTAAAACCCGGAAATGAAATAGTAGTTCTTCCTTCCAATAAAAAAGCAAAAGTTAAAGAGATTATTTTATATAAAAATAAGCTAAAAAAAGCATTTAAAGGCAATAGTATTACGATTACTCTTGATAAAGAGATAGACATCTCAAGAGGCGATATAATTTGTGATAGTAAAAAACCACTTGAGTGTGCTGATCAATTTAATGTCAATATGATCTGGATGTCAGAGAACCCTTGTCTTACCGGAAGAACGTACGTAGGAAAAATTAATACCCAGAGAGTATCAATTAAGATTTTAGAAATAAAAAAAATTTATGATGTCAATACACTAGAAAGTAATTCCGGAAAAGAACTGCCACTCAATAGTGTTAGCGAATGTACCGTATCATTCAGTAAAGCTGTTCCATTTAAAAACTACTTAGAAGATAAGCAATTAGGTTCAATGATTTTAATTGATCCAATCACCAACGAAACTGTTGGTTGCTCAATGATTAATTTTGCATTAAGACGATCTCAAAATATTCATTTACAAAATTTAACCATTAATAAAAAACTAAGAGAAAAATTAAACGGTCATAAAGGTATGGTGATTTGGTTAACAGGAATTTCGGGATCTGGTAAATCTACAATTGCTAATGCTTTAGAACAAGACCTCTACCACAAAGGTAATAAAACTTATGTTCTAGATGGAGATAACATAAGACATGGATTAAATAAAGATTTAGGATTTACAGATAAAGATAGAGTTGAAAATATTCGAAGAGTTGCTGAAGTAGCAAAACTCATGCTGGATGCAGGAATGATTGTGATTGCTTCATTTATCTCTCCTTTCAGGATAGAACGTCAGATGGCTCGTTCACTATTTCAAAAAGATGAATTTAAAGAAATTTTTATTTCAACTCCTTTAAAGGTTGCGGAAAAACGTGACCCGAAAGGCCTATATAAAAAAGCAAGAGCAGGACAAATTCCAAATTTCACAGGAATATCTAGTCCTTATGAAGAGCCTCTTCAACCAGACTTAGTTATCAAGACAGACAAAATAAGTGTGAATAATGCCGTAAAAGAAATCCTTAATTTAATTAAGCTTTAGTTGTCATCTAAGTTAATATTAATTTCTAAAATCTCTTTGGTGACACTGGTATCAAACACCAAATCTTCATATCTAATATCTTGATAATTTTTTTTTGGATTTAATGAAAATCCATAAGGCTCAGATGGATTACCCTTAAAGTCTAAGCTAAATTTTTTATCTCCATTGATATCAATAAATGCAAAGAGGCCTATGTATATGTGGGGGATAGATTTAATGCTAATAGGCTTATCTGTATCGTCGAGCTTTTTATTAATTATGAATAATGGAGCATTTCTGCTTTCAAAAAGATATTTGCGGTCGTAACCTTCAATAATGATTTCTGCCTGGTATGACTTATTAACATTAAAAATCACTTTAAGGTGATCTGCATATATTTTATTGATTAAAAAAGACTGAAAAATATAGAATATTAAAATTATTTTAAGCATATTTTTTAGCTTGTGCATAACTTTGAAATCTAGCATCTTATTTTGTTAAAAATAGACAATATTTTACAGAGATCACTTTAAGTATCGTTTGAATCTATTAAAAATATATAAAAATCAATACTTTTCGAATCCTCATACATCAATTTATGATTAAAAAATATAGATAGTTATATGTTAGATTTACATAAGTGTGGATAACTCTGTGAGAAAAGTATAGATTTGGTCGAATATGATGAAAAAAGGTTATGTTTTACTTCAAGTAGACGTCAAAGATCCAGAAATTTTCAAAGAATACCCTCAACTAAGTGAAAAAATTATATCTAAATTCGGGGGAAAATATCTCTTTCGAGGTGGGGACTTTGATGCTCTGGAAGGTAATTGGGAATACAAGAGAAATGTTCTCGTAGAGTTTGAAAGCGTTAGTAAGGCTAATGAATGGTATTATTCTCCCGATTATCAAGAAGCTTTAAAAATTAGATCAAAATCAGCTTCTAGTAATCTCATTATCATTGAAGGCTATTAGGTCTTTTTTAAAAAATATTCAAAGTTAACGATGATTGAAAAATTTGATGTTGTCATTATTGGAGCAGGAGCTGCCGGAATGATGTGTGCCATTGAAGCGGGTAAAAGAGGAAGAAAAGTTTTACTAGTTGATCACGCAAAAAGAATTGGTGAAAAGATTCGAATATCTGGAGGGGGGAGATGTAATTTCACTAACATAAATTCCAATCCCAATAAATTCATATCCTCAAATCCTAATTTTTGCATATCCGCTTTAAAACAATATACACAAAATGATTTTATCGGTTTAATTAACAGGCATCATATTAAGTTTCATGAAAAAAAATTAGGACAATTATTTTGCGATGAAAGCTCAAAACAAATTATTGATATGCTCCTTCATGAATGCAAAATTTCAAATGTTATTTTAAAAAATGAGACTCCTGTTTTGGCAGTTAGTAAAATTGATGATAAATATCATATCAAATCAGAAGCAAGGGAATACTTATGTGAGTCGCTTGTCATTGCAACGGGAGGACTCTCAATTCCTAAAATTGGCGCCACTGATTTTGGTTATAAAATTGCAAAACAATTTCATATTAATGTTATTGAGCAAGAGCCAGGTTTAGTTCCTTTAACATTTCAGGATTTATTATTAAATAAATGTAAGAATTTAGCAGGCTTATCTTTAGAGGCTGTAGTTTCATTTCAAAAAAAGTCTTTTGAAGAAGGGATGCTATTTACGCATCGTGGTTTAAGTGGGCCATCCATCCTTCAAATATCCTCTTACTGGAAATTAGGGAAAGATATTCAAATTAATTTAGCTCCTACAAAAGATATTCATATGTTATTAGAAGAAAGAAAGTTATCGAATCCAAAACAAGACGTTACATCTATAATTTCTGAATTTATCCCAAAACGTTTAGCTTTAAGTCTTTGCGAGGATTTAAAAGTTTCAGGAAGAATTGCAGATTTAAGTAAAAAAATAATTGAAATAGTTAGTAAGTCGATTAATCAATGGAAAATAAATCCCATTGGAACTGAGGGCTATAGAACTGCAGAGGTGACTTTAGGGGGTGTCGATACGAAAGAATTATCTTCTAAAACAATGATGTCTAATAACAATGAAGGTTTATATTTCATTGGAGAGGTAGTGGACGTCACAGGCCATCTTGGAGGATATAACTTTCAATGGGCTTGGTCTTCAGGATACGTTTCAGGTCAACATGTTTGACATTTTTAAAGAATTAATAATAATCAACACATGAAATATAATAAAAAATTTCTTATGATTTTAATTACTAGTTTATTTTTATTTACTGGATGCTCTACTGTTAATGAAACTTTATCAACCGGATATGATTCATTACTTGATGGTGTTGATGTAATTAAAAAAAATGTATCTTCAAGTTACAATAAAACTAAATCAGTAATTAAAGGTGAGTGAGTAAATTAAGCCGTCCTCAATAAATCAGCACTCAACACTGGTTTGAAGATGATTTATTATAGAATTAGCACCTCTTAAGATAGTTAGAGATAATTTCGAAGCCAATGTAACTTAATTAATTAAATATAAGATACAGCAAATTATAAAAATTATTATAACTACTCCAAATATTCTTTCTTTCATGTAAGCTTTCTTATCTATGGCTAATTTTATTCCCAGATAGAAAGACATGATTACGGCTACAAATATTAAAACAGTCCAAAGCATTATTTAATACAAAGTATACTTTTATTTTGATGATTTTTATCGTCTAAAAAGATAAGTATATCATTACGGTTCTGTGGTGAAATGGATATCACTTCTGACTACGGATCAAAAGTTTTGTATTAAAGTTCTTGAAGAGACACCAAAAGAGATAATGTTTTCAATGTTTTTGAAAATATGATTGGTGAAAAGTTTTCGTATAGTTTTCGTATAGTTTATAAGAATGGTATTGCGTTGATTTTTTCTCTAAAGAAATCTTCTTGTTCAAGATTATTCGCATAATTAGACATGATGACTGCAACTGTATTTCCACAGTTAAGTGCAATCTCAACTAAACTCTTTTCTTTCTTTATTACTTCCCAAGAAATATAAGTTTGTCTCATAGATTTAGTATCTCTTTTCTTGCCTGTCGTTTTACAGATATATAAATCGCAACTTTTTACTAGTTCTCTAAACAAAGCAGAAAACTGTGTAATGGTAAAGTACAAAATCTTTTGAAATTAAAAATGACGAAATATAAAAGTTAATAATAAACAAATAATATCAATAAATTTTGTAAATAAACATTATCTTATTTAAAACACTTCTTTCTTCTATAGTTGGATCTGAAATTTGTATGAGACTTAAATACCGACCAGAAATTGACGGGTTACGAGCAATTGCGATAATTTTTATAATTCTTTCTCATTTTAAACAATTAAATTTTGTCAGT
>CAWUWX010000037.1:0-2872 GCA_963926395.1 uncultured Alphaproteobacteria bacterium | reverse complement strand
CCTAAATTAAAAAGAGCCTTAATGACTTCTGCGTTTTTATCAAAACCTGCTGCTAAACCGATAGGCGTTTTGAAACCCCTTCCCCAAATTATTTGCTCGAGACCTTCATACTGCTGATGTTTAATTTTAGGATATAGTCCTAATTTAAAAGCATTAATTGATATATTATGGGCTAATTCTGGGTCAATTTTAGATAAACAATAATGAGCAAATTTATACATTTAATTTCGAATTAATTAAGTTAAGTGTTTTTTCTTTAGTGTAGACTTTAATAAAGGATCCTAAGCGGGGTCCATTGTCTTGACCAAAAACAACTTCATAAATTAGTTTAAAAAAATCTTTAATATTTTCTTTATAAATTGACTCTTTAGCTACGCTAAAAATAGCTGTCTGGAATTCATCAGCAGTTGAATTTTGATCAATTGATTCAATTTTATCTAGTACATTTTTAATTATTTGATATTCCTCCTGATTAGGTTTTTTAAATTTAAGGTTAGGTTTAATGAAATCATTAAAATAATTAATTCCCTTAGTAATAAGATTTATTATTATATCTAGTTCAGTTTTTGAAAAATCACTCTGATAATTTCTAAGTAAACCTAAGACAACGTTAGGATCATCTGTTTTACATACCGAAATAACGTTAAGAATTAAACTATAATTTATTTTAGTATTAAATTTTATTTTATCTTCCTTATGAATATGCCAAACAGGGTTATCTCCGTTAGTATTATCGTCCGAGTATTTTAAAAGATGATTAAGGTATTCGTCAGTATTTTTTGGAATGATATCAAAGTGCAATTTTTTAGCAGTAGTAGGTCTTTGAAACATGAATAAAGATAAACTCTCTTGATTTGAGTATTTTAGCCATTCATCAATACTAATTCCATTTCCAATGGACTTACTTATTTTTTGACCTTTATCATCTAAAAAAAGTTCATAAATTAAGTTAACAGGAGGTGGTGAGCCTAGTATTTTACAAATTTTAGATGAGAGAATGTAACTATCAGTCAAATCTTTACCACACATCTCATAGTCAACTTCAAAAGCTGCCCATCTCATTGCCCAATCAACTTTCCATTGTAACTTACTATCACCATTTAGAACTGAAGTTTCCATCGTTTTGTTTTCATGTCTGTATATAACTGAGGAATTATCTAAATTAATTTCTTCAATATTTACTTGGAGGATTTTTCCTGTTTCTTTATCAATTGGGAAAAATGGACTGTAAGTTTTCCTTCTATCCTCTCCTAAAGTAGGCAAGACAACATCTTTAATTTCTTCGTAATTAATTAATACTTTTTTGATTGTTTCGTTAAATATTCCAGAACTGTAAGCTAGAGTTGAGCTTTGAAATTCATAAGGTAGTTGAAATTTATTTAAGAAATCTTGGAGCATATTATTATTATGCTCTCCAAAACTATTAAATTTCTTGAAGGGATCAGGGACACTAGTTAATGGATAATCAATATAATTTTCAATTATCTCTTTATTAGGAATATTATCGGGTACTTTTCTAAGCCCATCCATATCATCTGAAAATGCAATTAGTTTTGTTTTTTTACCCGTAAGTTTTTCAAAACAGAATCTGACCATATTAGTTCTTGATACTTCCCCAAAAGTTCCAATATGGGGTAATCCTGAAGGTCCGTAACCAGTTTCAAAAATTATTGTGCCTTTAGAATCTCTTTGTTTACTTTTTTGAATCTTTTTTGCTTCTTGAAAAGGCCATGACTTGAAAGTTTCGTAAGTCATTAAAATTTTGGCCCCAAAGTTAGCCTCATTCCATTTAATTCTTCAGAAAAAGTTAGCTGACAAGACAATCTTGAGTTTTTTTTCACCTCATACGCTTGATCTAACATCGATTCCTCATCATCATCTGCCTTATTTAACTTATCAAGCCATTCTTCATTTAAATAGCAATGACAAGTAGCGCAAGCACAACACCCACCACAAATAGCCTCTAAATCCAAGCCTGCATCTCTAATAATTTCCATTATCGTAAATCCAGGAGTTGCTTCCAGCTCATGCTCTTGTCCGCTGTGGTCTGTTACCAATATATTGTAATTCATTTGCAGATATTCATTCTCAATTTATTTAATTGCGACTATATCTCTGTTTTAACATTTTGAAATACAAAATACTTTTCATTTATGATTCTGGCAAGAGATAAACATGTTTTGTTTTGGTTAATTAGTATGGCCACTCTAATTATCATCATGATTTCTGTTGGGGGATTAACAAGACTTACTGAGTCAGGTCTCTCTATGGTTAATTGGGATCCCTTAATGGGAATAATCCCTCCTCTAAGTAATTCTGCTTGGAGTACTTTATTTGATCAGTACAAGCTCTACCCAGAATTTAAAATTAAAAATAGTGGTATGACTTTAAATGAATTTAAATATATTTTTTGGTGGGAGTATGGGCATAGAGTTTTAGGAAGAATAATAGGTGTTGTATTCTTTTTACCTTTCGTCTACCTAGCAATTAATAGATATTTTAGCAAAAATGAATTTTTAATTTATAGTTTTTTATTTTTATTAGGATTAATGCAGGGTTTAATTGGTTGGTGGATGGTTAGAAGTGGCTTGATAAACAACCCTTATGTTGATCACCTAAGATTAGCAACTCATCTCTTTATGGCACAGACAATCTTAATGATAATTTCTTTTTTAATTCTTAAAAAGATATTTCCTGGTAATTATAATTTTACAAACAAAAGTAATATTTTTAAATATCAGTTTTTAATTTTTTTTATACTTACATCAGTGACTGTAATATATGGGGCTTTTATGGCAGGAATGGATGCTGGAAAATCATATAATACCTGGCCTTTAATGGGGGGTGAACTTATTCCCAATAGTTTAATTGG
>CAWUWX010000036.1:0-45653 GCA_963926395.1 uncultured Alphaproteobacteria bacterium | reverse complement strand
CGAGCGCAACCCTTATCGTTAGTTACTAACAGTTCGGCTGAGGACTCTAGCGAAACTGCCGGTGATAAGCCGGAGGAAGGTGGGGATGACGTCAAGTCCTCATGGCCCTTACACGCTGGGCTACACACGTGCTACAATGGTATTTACAATGGGACGCAATATCGCGAGGTGGAGCAAATCCCCAAAAAATATCTCAGTTCGGATTGCACTCTGCAACTCGAGTGCATGAAGTTGGAATTACTAGTAATCGTGGATCAGCATGCCACGGTGAATACGTTCCCGGGTCTTGTACACACCGCCCGTCACACCATGAGAGTTGGTTTTATCTTAAGCCAGTGCGCTAACCCTTCGGGGAGGCAGCTGTCCACGGTACGGCCAGCGATTGGGGTGAAGTCGTAACAAGGTAGCCGTAGGGGAACCTGCGGCTGGATCACCTCCTTTCTAAAGGAAAAAAAACTTCGATTGAAGTGTACTTTCGAAGTAACCACCGTCTATTCATTTTGTCTTTTTTAATTCTAACGAGTTAATTAAGGGCATTAATTGGGCGTGTAGCTCAGTTGGTTAGAGCGCGCGCTTGATAAGCGTGAGGTCGGAGGTTCAAGTCCTCCCTCGCCCACCAACTTGTTGGGGGATTAGCTCAGCTGGGAGAGCGCCTGATTTGCATTCAGGAGGTCAGCGGTTCGATCCCGCTATCCTCCACCAACATCTTTAAAATCGTAAATATGATAGCTGATAACACAAACGACGAATAACTCTGCACGAGTTATTCGTTTATAAGAAATAAGAAACAACCAAAAACTAACTACAAAATAAAGTTAATTCACAATAATTTTTCACTGTGTATTAATAATTCAAGCGCGTAAGAGCATTTGGTGGATGCCTTGGCATAAAGAGACGATGAAGGACGTGATAGACTGCGATAAGCTCGGGCTTGCTGTCAATAAGCTTAACCCGAGATTTCCGAATGGGGGAACCCAATCTTTCGAGATTACTTATAAGTGAATAAATAGCTTATAAGAGTGAACCTAGGGAACTGAAACATCTAAGTACCTAGAGGAAAAGATATTCCGTTAGTAGCGGCGAGCGAACGCGGATCAGGCCAGTGTTATTTTTTACTAAACCAGAACTGCATGGGAAGGCAGGCCATAGTGAGTGATAGCCTCGTATGGGTAGATAGTAAAAGATAGCCTTGAGTAGGGCGGGACACGTGAAATCCTGTTTGAACATAGAAAGACCACTTTCTAAGCCTAAATACTACTTTATGACCGATAGTGAACCAGTACCGTGAGGGAAAGGCGAAAAGAACCCCTAGCAGGGGAGTGAAATAGAACCTGAAACCGAATGCTTACAAGCAGTTGGAGCCTCAATATGAGGTGACAGCGTACCTTTTGTATAATGGGTCAGCGACTTAATATCAATAGCAAGCTTAAGGCATATAGCTGTAGGCGAAGCGAAAGCGAGTCTGAATAGGGCGATTTAGTTATTGGTATTAGACTCGAAACCGGGTGATCTAGTCATGTGCAGGTTGAAAGTGAAGTAAAATTCACCGGAGGACCGAACCCACTAACGTTGAAAAGTTACGGGATGACATGTGATTAGGGGTGAAAGGCCAACCAAACCCGGAAATAGCTAGTTCTCCGCGAAATCTATTTAGGTAGAGCGTCGTGCGAATCTTATTGGGGGTAGAGCACTGAAAGGGCTAGGGGGAAGCAATTCCTACCAAACCTTATCAAACTCCGAATACCAGTAAGTCTACACGGCAGACAGTCCATGGGTGCTAACGTCCTTGGACAAGAGGGAAACAACCCAGATCAACAGCTAAGGTCCCAAAATAATGGTTAAGTGTGAAAGGGAGTGGGAACTCCAAGACAGCCAGGAGGTTGGCTTAGAAGCAGCCATCCTTTAAAGAAAGCGTAACAGCTCACTGGTCTAATTAAGAGATCCTGCACCGAAAATGTAACGGGGCTCAAACCATTTACCGAAGCTTTGACAATTACTTTTAGTAATTGGGTAGCGGAGCGTTCTGTAAGCCTATGAAGGTGAAGCGTAAGCTTTGCTGGAGGTATCAGAAGTGCGAATGCTGACATGAGTAACGATAATGAATGTGAAAGACATTCACGCCGAAATCCTAAGGTTTCCTGCGTAAAGCTAATCTGCGCAGGGTTAGTCGGCCCCTAAGACGAGGGCGAAAGCCGTAGTCGATGGAAAACAGGTTAATATTCCTGTACCAGCTGGTAGTGACGGATGGAGTAAATTGTAAGTTCTTACTGGATTGAGCTTGCAGTGAATCTGTTCCTGGAAATAGCTCCAGCATGAGACCGTACCAAAACCGACACAGGTAGGAAGGTAGAGAATACCAAGGCGCTTGAGAGAACGATGTTGAAGGAACTCGGCAAATTACACTCGTAACTTCGGGATAAGAGTGACCTGTCATTGGGCAACCAGTGATAGGTGGCACAGAAATGGGGGTAGCGACTGTTTACTAAAAACATAGCACTATGCAAAGTCGAAAGACGACGTATATGGTGTGACGCCTGCCCGGTGCCGGAAGGTTAAGAGGAGGGGTGCAAGCTCTGAATTGAAGCCCCGGTGAACGGCGGCCGTAACTATAACGGTCCTAAGGTAGCGAAATTCCTTGTCGGGTAAGTTCCGACCTGCACGAATGGCGTAACGATTTCCCCACTGTCTCCAACATCGACTCAGTGAAATTGAATTCTCGGTTAAGATGCCGAGTAACCGTGGTTAGACGGAAAGACCCCGTGCACCTTTACTGCAGCTTTGTATTGGTATTAGGGGAAAGATGTGTAGCATAGGTGGGAGACTTTGAAGAATTGGCGCTAGCCAGTTTGGAGTCAACAGTGAAATACCACTCTTCTTTTCCTTGATGCCTAACCATACACCGTTATCCGGTGTTGGGACCATGCATGGTGGGCAGTTTGACTGGGGCGGTCGCCTCCCAAAGAGTAACGGAGGCGCGCGATGGTAGGCTCAGAACGCTTGGAAACCGTTCGTCGAGTGCAATGGCATAAGCCTGCCTGACTGCAAGACCTACAAGTCGAGCAGAGACGAAAGTCGGTCATAGTGATCCGGTGTCACTTCGTGGAAGGGACATCGCTCAACGGATAAAAGGTACGCCGGGGATAACAGGCTGATCTCCCCCAAGAGTCCATATCGACGGGGAGGTTTGGCACCTCGATGTCGGCTCATCACATCCTGGGGCTGAAGCAGGTCCCAAGGGTTTGGCTGTTCGCCAATTAAAGTGGTACGTGAGCTGGGTTTAGAACGTCGTGAGACAGTTCGGTCCCTATCTGCCATGGTTGTGGAAGCTTGAGAGGATCTGTCCTTAGTACGAGAGGACCGGGATGGACGTACCTCTGGTGTACCGATTGTAGCGCCAGCTGCATCGTCGGGTAGCTATGTACGGAATGGATAACCGCTGAAAGCATCTAAGCGGGAAACCAACCTCAAAACTAGGCTTCATTATAGGATCGTGGAAGACCACCACGTTGATAGGCTGGATGTGGAAGTGTGGTAACACATGAAGCTAACCAGTACTAATATTCCAATGCTTGAATTATAATACACAGCGAAAAATTGAAAAATTTTAACTTTAGTATTCTAGTTATAAACAGTTTGTGGCGATCATAGCGGAGTGAAAAAACCTGATCCCATTTCGAACTCAGTCGTGAAGGCCTCCAGCGCCGATGGTACTTAGTCTTAAGGCTTGGGAGAGTAGGACGTCGCCTATTTAAATAGTGTCAGCATCATATTTACGATTTTAAAGAAATTCTCTTTTAGTGATTTTCAAATTTTTTTAAATACTTTTTAATATTATTATTTAATAATTTTCTGAGTGATTGATATAAAAAAATAGAGAAACTATTGGAATAATTTTTGCATTAACAGCTTATCTATCTTTTGCTTTTTTAGATGTAATTCAAAAAAATTTAATTATTTAATATAAGTAAAATAATTAATTTAGAACCAACTTTGTGAAAGTATTTTTTAATTAATTCTTTTGGTAGCCTCGGCCGGACTCGAACCGGCACGGGATAAATCCCACTGGATTTTAAGTCCAGACTGTCTACCATTCCAGCACGAGGCCAATCGTTAATAGCTTGAAAAAAGCCAATAAAATGGTGATAAATGGATACTATCATTTAATCAATCTAACAAGAAGAAAATAGACCGAATTTAGCTTATTGATAAATAATAACTCTGAAATAAGACTATTTATTAAGTTAGTATTAATTTTAACTATTTAAAATAGTTAATTTCTTGAATGGATAAGATTGAATCGCTCTGACCTATTATAAATTCAATAATATTTTTATGTAAATCATCCTGATTGGTTAATAGATTGTCCGTATCAAATTTTTTTATATTTTGATTTTTTAACTCTAATAATTTTTTGTATTGAATGGATATATCATTAGAATTTATTACGTCGTTTATTGAAAGGGGACTTACGCCTAAATCAAAAGATCTTATAAGGTCATCCCTAGTTTCTTTTTTAGTTAGATAGCATAAAAAACTATAGCCATTTTTTTTATTTACCAATGCCGAAAAACCAAAAAATGAAGTCATATTTTTAATTTCATTAACCACAAATCTTCCTAATTTTTTATCCCAAATTAATTCACTATTTGGGTAGTTGATAAACTCCAGATTTTCTCTATAGGCATACCCGTCATGAAAAAAAGCATATAAATTTTCCTCATTATGAAATGTGGTAGTAATTTCCTCATAACTTCCAAGAAAAGTATTTTTGTTTATTAATGAATATTTTTTTTTTTGATTAAATAGTATGCTTTCTAAAAATGGACTATCAAAATTCATCTCATTATTCATTAATAGGTAATTTAAAAAATTGATTGTCTCATTTTCTGAATAAAAGCTTTGAGATAGGGTATATTTATTTGGATCAATAGAATTATAGATATCTTCTTCATGAGTTATATTTTTTATTTTATTGTTAGAAACTAGAATGTATGTATCTAAGTCAAGAGGGTATAAATTATTATTTTCTTCTGAATTCTTAATTTTATTTCCAATATAGAACTCTTTAATGTAGTCAGGTGTAATAAGTTTTTTTTCACTTGATATGATTTTTTTTAATTCATTATACTCTCCAAATATAATATCACTACCAATTCCTATAAGATCTAACTCATTAGCTACATTTAAATTATAATTTTTTTGATTATCTGTACTGAACTTTCCTAATGAATAATGAAGAAATTCTTGATAGTTATAAAACCCATCAGATATTAGGTGCGCAGAAATATTATCTTTAATTGATGGGCAATTTTTTTCTTCAGCAAGTAATAAGTTTGCACTAATAAATGTTATGAAAATTATATTTCTTATTAACATGGATTTAGAATTTTTTTTCAATCAAATCAATCCTTAGATTGACCAAACATTTCACTATAAACTCTGTCTTCTATAGTATGATCGTTATCTAATAGTAATGGTATTTCCATTTTATCCGCCATTTCAATTTCAATTGAAATAACATCTTTAGCTTCGATATGATCCGCATGAGCAACCACTGGTCTTTTGGATGGATTTATGTTTGTAATCTTAATTTTAGCATTGTTAAATAACAAACCTCCTTTCCAGTGTCTAGGACTATAAGAGCTAACGGCTGTTAGCGCTATAACATTACCTTCTAGTGGTATGATAGGGCCTGATGCTGAGTAATTATATCCAGTGCTGCCAACGGCAGTTGAGATAATAATTCCATCACAGACTAACTCTTCCATTCTCGTTACCCCATCAATTTCTATTTTGAGTTTTGCTGCTTGGTATTTTTCTCTTCGAATACTGACTTCATTAATTGCAAGTGCCTTAATTACTTGACCTGTTGGATTGACAGTTTTCATAATTAAAGGTTTTAACTTTAATAGCTGCGCCTTTTCAATTCTCTCTTCTAAATTTTCAATACTATGAGAATTCATTAAAAATCCAACATTACCAAAATTCATTCCAAATATAGGTTTAGATAATTTTAAATATTCATGTAAGGACTTAAGAACAAAACCATCTCCACCCAATGAAACAATAATATCTGCATCCTCAGGTTTATGAATTCCGTATTTCTTTTCTAATTCTTTCTTCGCTTTTAAATTTTTCTCTAAAGGAAAAGCTGTAAATGCAATTTTCATTTCTTATTATCCGCCTGTTTGATTCATATATCTATTAATATACCCTTTATAATCGTCTTTTTTAATTTCAAAATCATGTGATTTTGGCTTTATTGTCATTGCGTACTCGATCATTTTAATGACATCTTCATTGTTTTGTTCCCTGAGAGGGTATTTTAAGTCAACAAAATCGTTTTGACCTAAACACATAAAAAGCTTACCCGTGCAGGTTAATCTAATTCTATTACATGTATCACAAAAATTATGAGACAAAGCGGAAATAAAACCAATTTTTTGTTTAGAGTTATTTCTTTCAAAATATCTTGATGGCCCATTGGTTCTAAAATTACTTTTAGTGAGAGATAATTTTTCAATAAGATCTTTTTCTACTAAACTCATTAGTTTGTACTGATCAAATCTTTCTTCACCTATGGATCCGATAGGCATTACTTCAATTAAAGATACATCTATATTCTTTTTTTCAGACCAATTGATTATTTCAATCAATTCATCATCATTAAAATCCTTAGTAACAACCGTATTAATTTTTACTTTAATTCCAGAATCAAGTGCAGCCTGAATTCCTTCAAGAACTTTATTGACGTCTCCCCATCTAGTAATTTCTTTAAATCTTTCTGGATTTAAAGTATCTAAAGAGACATTAATTCTGTCTACTCCATTTTTTTTTAATATTTCAGAATACTTATTAAGATTAGTTCCATTTGTTGTGAGAGTATGCTCTTGAATCAATTCTTTCTTTTTTAATTCATTTAAATATTCAATAATATCTACTATTCCTTTTCTGACGAGCGGCTCCCCTCCCGTAAGTCTATATTTCTTAACTCCAAGTTTATTAAATATGCTAATTAATTTAATGACCTCTTCTATTGAAAGAACCTCTTGTCTTGGAAGAAATTTCATATCTTCAACCATGCAGTAAGTGCACCTTAGATCGCATCTATCAGTAACAGACACTCTCAGATATTCGATTTTTCTTTTAAAATTATCTATTAGCATTTATTTCAATTGTCTTTAATTCAACAAGATTCTGATTTAAAACTTTTTTTCCCACGTTTTCAAAATTTATGGTTACTTTACCATTAATACAAGACTGAACTTGTCCCATTCCCCATTCGGGTGACTTTAGATTTTCCACTAATGTCCCTGGGGGTAAATCTAAATTATTTTTCTCTATAATCATTATATTTGTTGTTAATTTGATAGCAGATATTACTATCTAGTACTAGAGAATCTAATGGATAAAAAAGATAACTTAAATAAATTAAAGCTCGTTATAGCCAATATAGAGAAATCTTATGGAAAAGGCTCAATTATGATGTTGGGTAAAAAAGATCATGATATTAACGTTGAAATATTCTCCACAGGATCCCTCGGACTTGATATTGCATTAGGCATTGGAGGACTACCAAAAGGTAGAGTTGTTGAAATTTATGGTCCTGAAGCCTCGGGAAAGACGTCATTAACACTTCATGTTATAGCTGAAGCTCAAAAAGCGGGCGGAACTTGTGCTTTTATCGATGCAGAGCATGCTTTAGACCCATCCTATGCTAAAAAATTAGGGGTAAACATAGACGAACTTTTAATATCTCAGCCTGATACAGGTGAGCAGGCTTTAGAAATTACAGATACTCTTATCAAATCAGAGAGTGTTGACCTTATAGTGATTGATTCAGTTGCTGCTTTGGTCCCAAGAGCGGAGTTAGAAGGCGAAATGGGAGACTCACTTCCAGGTCTACAAGCAAGATTAATGAGTCAGGCGTTAAGAAAACTTACGAGCTCTATTTCAAAAACCAATACAATGGTCATCTTTATTAATCAGATAAGAATGAAAATTGGAGTTATGTTTGGAAGCCCTGAAACTACAACGGGCGGAAATGCTCTTAAATTTTATTCATCAGTAAGGTTAGATATTAGAAGAATTGGAGCAATTAAAGATAAAGATGTCATTACCGGCAACCAAACGAGAGTAAAAGTTGTTAAAAATAAAATGGCCCCTCCTTTTAGACAGGTGGAGTTTGATATTATGTTTGGTAAGGGTATATCTAAAGTTGGTGAAATTGTCGATCTTGGCTCTCAAGCTGATATTATCGAGAAGTCAGGTGCGTGGTATGCTTATAATGGTGAGAAAATTGGTCAAGGGAGAGAAAACTCTAAAAGATTTCTAGAGGAAAATCCTGATATTATGAAAGAAATCGAATTAAAGATTAGAGCTAGTCAAAGTGCGGTAGAAGAAATAATGCTTGATGGAGATAATCTGACACCTATAAAGCCAGAAATTGCTTTGGAAGAACCGGAAGATAAAAAAAAAGAAGACGTTAAAGTTTAGTCGAAATTACTCTATATTCATCCCTTATGAATTCAACCGATGTTAGAAATACATTTATTGATTATTTTAAAAAAAATAATCATGAGCATGTAAGGTCAAGTCCTTTAGTTCCAGATAACGACCCAACCTTAATGTTTACTAACTCGGGTATGGTTCAGTTTAAAAATATTTTTACAGGGTTAGAAACAAAAAAATTCAATAAAGCAACAACATCACAAAAATGTGTCAGGGCAGGAGGTAAGCATAATGATCTTGAGAATGTAGGTTTTACCACAAGACATCATACTTTTTTTGAGATGTTGGGTAACTTTTCTTTTGGAGATTATTTTAAAGAGCAGGCAATTTATTATGCCTGGGACTTGATTACTAATGAATATGGAATAAACAAAGATAAACTCCTTGTTACTATTTATCATAATGACGAAGAGTCATATGGCTTTTGGAAAAAAATAGCAGGTCTGAGAGATGATAGGATCATTAGAATTGACACTTCAGATAATTTTTGGTCAATGGGCGATGTTGGTCCATGTGGACCATGTTCTGAAATATTTTATGATCATGGAGATAAGTATGAGGGCGGACCTCCTGGATCTCCAAATGAGGATGGCGATAGATTTATTGAAATTTGGAATCTTGTTTTTATGCAATTTGAACAAATTAATAAAGAGACAAGAATAAATTTACCAAAACCCTGTGTAGACACAGGCATGGGCCTAGAAAGAATTACAGCCCTTCTTAATGGAAGTAATGATAATTACTCAACTGATTTATTTACTAATGTTATGGAAGTGACAAGTGAAATTATTAAAGCACCTATTACCATTAAAAACCAATCAAGTTTTAGAATAATTGCTGACCACCTAAGAGCATCTTCATTTTTAATTGCTGATGGAGTTTTACCTTCAAATGAGGGCAGAGGATATGTTTTAAGGAGAATTCTTAGAAGAGGAATTAGGCACGCTTATACTTTAGGTTCTAAGGAGCCTATTTTCTTTCAATTATTTCCTGAATTAAAAAACCTAATGTCTTCCTTTTATCCGGAACTTAAGTCTGCAGAAAGTTTAATAATAGAAACTTTGCAAAATGAAGAAAGTAAATTTAGAGAAACTTTAACTAAGGGTCTAAAAATTTTAAATGAAGAAATTGAAATTATTAAGGACAATACATTAAATGGAGATGTTGCTTTCAAGCTTTATGACACATTCGGTTTCCCCTTGGATCTAACTCAAGATTTTTTAAAAACTAAAAATATATCAGTTAATGTTAAAGAATTTGATCTGTCTATGAATGCTCAAAAAATCGAAGCTAAAGCATCTTGGAAGGGAAGTGGAGATCAGGGGACTGATAAAATATGGTACGAATTATCAAAGAATATTGATCAAACTATATTCGAAGGCCATGAGAAAACTAATTCCAAATCAAATATTTTAAGGATAATTAAGGACTCTCAGGAAATTTTAGAATCCTCAAATTCAGATGATCAATTAATCCTCATAACTGAAAATACACCTTTTTATGCTGAAACTGGCGGTCAGATTGGTGATAAGGGGCATTTTAAAACGGATTCAGCTACATTTAAAGTAAGTGATACGCAGAAGACACCACTTGGTCTTTTTTTACATCTCGGGCATGTTCTAAAGGGAAGAATAAGTTTAGGGGATAGCGTTGAGATGATTGTTGACAGCGCTAAAAGGGAACTCATTAAAAAAAATCATTCAGCTACACACTTACTCCATGCATCACTGAGAAATAATTTAGGTAAGCATGTAGCTCAAAAAGGCTCTCTAGTAAATGATGATAAATTAAGATTTGATTTCAGTCATAACAAATCAATAGATAAAGAAAGTATTTTAAAAATTACGAATGAAGTTAATCAAATTATATTACAGTCATCTAAGGTTATAACAGAAGTTAAAACCCAAGAAGATGCAGTAAGAGATGGGGCAATGGCTTTATTTGGAGAAAAGTATGGTGATGAAGTACGTGTAGTTTCAATGGGTAAAAAAAATGAAGATGTATATTCAATGGAACTTTGTGGAGGCATACATGTCTCCAATACAAATGAAATACAAAAATTTCATATTATAAAAGAAGAATCAATTGCTTCGGGCATAAGAAGAATTGAGGCTATCACTTACGATAAAGTTGATGAGTATATTTTATCTTTAGAAGAAAGTGCGAAAGAGACAGATTTGCAGCTCGACTTAAAAATTAATTCTTTAGTTTCAGAAATGAATAAACTTGGACACTCTTATAAAAAAGAAGATGTATTAGATAAAAATATTTTAGTGAAAAGTTTAGAAAATAAGTTACAGCAACTTAAAAAACAATTTATTTTGACTAGTTCAGATAAAAATAAAATAGAAATAGATGAAATTAATAATTTAAAAATTAAAAAACAAATTGTTTATGATCTTCAATCTAAGGACTTGAGGTCATTATATGATGACTTTAAGAATGAATTTGATAAAGCTATTTTTATCTGTGCATGTATTAATGAAGATAAAGTAAGTTTAGTAGTCGGTATTACTCCCTCACTTCTAGAAACCTATGATTGTAGAGCTTTAATTAAAAATGCTTTTGAGCCTTTAGGAAGTAAGGGTGGTGGAGGTAGGCAAGATTTTGCTCAAGCCGGAGGTTCTAATATTAATGGAATTGAGCTTGCTTTTAAAAGTATTGTAGAGAATATTTAATTAAGTTTTTTTTGAAGATTGCTATCAATGCAACTTAAAAAATCTTCCGTATTAAGAAATTTCGAATCTTTACCAATAAGAACAGCGAGATCTTTTGTCATTTGGCCAGATTCAACAGTTTCTATGCACGTTTGTTCTAGCTTTTGAGCAAAATCTTTTAATTCTGAATTTGAATCCTTTTCACCTCTAAAAGAAAGTCCCTGAGTCCAAGCATAAATAGATGCTATTGGATTTGTAGATGTTTTTTCACCTCTTTGATGCTGTCGAAAATGTCTTGTTACTGTCCCATGAGCAGCTTCAGATTCAACGGTTTGACCATCTGGTGTCATTAGAATACTTGACATCATGCCTAATGAGCCAAATCCTTGAGCAACCGCATCGGATTGAACATCCCCATCATAATTTTTACATGCCCATATAAATTTACCAGACCACTTCATAGCAGAGGCAACTAAATCATCTATTAGTCTATGTTCATAAATTATATTTTGCTTTGCGAATTTATCTTTAAACTCATTATCAAATATTTCTTGAAAAATATCTTTAAAATTTCCATCATATTTTTTAAGAATTGTATCTTTAGTTGATAGATAAACAGGCCAGCCTAATTTTAAGCCATAATTAAAACAAGCTCTGGCAAAACCTGCTATTGATTCATTAAGATTATACATTGAAAGAGCTACACCGGGTGAAGGGAAGTCAAAAACGAGTTCTTGTCTTTTATCGCCATCATTGGATTCAAAGTTTAATGTTAGTTTTCCCGGTCTATCAATAACCATTTCAGTTGCTCTATATTGATCGCCAAATGCATGTCTTCCGACAACTATAGGATGATCCCAAGTTCTAACTATTCTTGGAATATTTTTACAAATAATAGGCTGTCGAAAAACAGTACCATCAAGAATATTTCTTATAGTGCCATTGGGAGATCTCCACATTTCTTTAAGTTTAAACTCTGTCATTCTATGATTATCTGCTGTTATTGTTGCGCATTTAACGCCAACACCATATTTTTTAATAGCATGAGCGGAATCGATTGTTATTTGATCATTCGTTTCATCTCTTTTTTGTATAGATAAATCATAATACTTAAGGTCAATATCAAGATAAGGTAAAATGAGCTTATTTTTTATGAAATCCCAGATTATTCTAGTCATTTCATCTCCATCAAGCTCTACAACTGGGTTTTTTACTTTAATTTTGGACATTATTATTGATTAGGATATATATATCAGTTATTAATCATCAGCAAGTAACTCTTAAAAATAATGTATTTTAGATTTCATAAAGAGATTTCGATCTCAGCAATAATTGCTCTTTTACTAATAGTATTTTTTTATTTTATTTACGTTCCTTTCTTTGTAATTTTTCTAATTATTCTTCTTTTTATTTTGTATTTTTTCAGAGATCCGATCAGAACTGTTCCTTTAGGTGATGATATTTTGGTAAGTGCGGCAGATGGAATTATTACTAATATTTCAGAAATCAAAATTGGAAAAAAAAATTATACAAAAATTTCTACTTTTTTAAGTGTATTCGATGTCCATATCCAAAGATTACCAACTAAAGGAAAAGTTGAGAAAATTGAATATTTTGAAGGAAAGTTCTTAAATGCAACTCTTGATAAATCCAGTGAAGAAAATGAGAGATTAACAATAACTCTTAAAAACTCTAAAGGCTCGATTTATGTAACTCAAATTGCTGGTTTAATTGCAAGAAGGATTATGTGCTATGTTAAAGAGAATGAAAATGTTGAGCAAGGTGAACAATACGGCATTATTAAATTTGGCAGTAGAGTTGATATTTCATTTCCTGAAAACTACATAACTGCAGTTTCTATAGGTCAAAGGTGTGTCGGTGGTGAGACTATTATGGCTTATGACTCCAAGACTCTTGATCATAATAGAAAATATAAAAAAATATAATTTTAATAGTTTGAAATGAAAGAAGTTCCCTTTATAAAATTCGCCCCTAACTTTATTACACTTGTCTCTCTAAGTTGTGGAATAAGCGCCCTTAAATTTGCCTTTCAGGAAAATTGGAATTCTGCTGTTCTGATGATTTTATTGGCAGCCTTCTTTGATTTTTTTGATGGTTGGTTGGCAAGAAAGCTAAAAAAATCTTCTCAATTTGGTGCTGAACTAGATTCTCTTTCGGATTTTATAAGCTTTGGTGTTTCTCCGGCTGTATTACTTTACTTATGGTCAATTCAAGAATTTGAAAGAGTGGGTTGGGTATTTTGTCTCTTCTATATTATATGCGCAGCATTAAGATTAGCCAGGTTCAATATCGAAAATCTAAGCTCTCCTTCAACAACATTTTATGGAATACCGTCACCGGCAGCTGCCGGTTTACTGCTGATCCCATTTTTTTTTAACTTTATATTTCCTGAATTATTTCTCGAATATTATACGATTATTTCAATTTTTTTGCTTTGTTATAGTGGGGTCATGATGATTAGTAGAGTCCCTACCTTATCTTTAAAATCTCTAAAATTTTCAAATTCAAACAGCAGTTACTTTGTTATATTCATCGCACTGTTAATTATATTTCTTATTAGTTTTTTTTGGCAAACAATATTAGCCGTATCAGTTTCTTATTTTTTATTTAGCCTTGTCAATATGTTGAAATATTTACTTACTCTTGGAAAATCTACTAAATAAATTAGAACCTGCCATGAGTGCGCATGGTGTCACTAGAAGAGTTAAAAAAGTTGAAAAGAGTAGACCAAATACTATAGCACTAGATAAATCAACCCACCATTGTGTACTCGGCGAATTATAAGAATAATCCATTTCGATAAAATTTATATTTAATTTAAGAACCATAGGGAGTAGACCTAAAACTGTTGTTGCTGTTGTTAGTAGTACTGGTCTAAGTCTCTGAGCTCCCGTCATTAAAATAGCCTCTTTGACGGTAGACGCTTTGTCTTTTAATCGATCAAAAGTATCAATAAGAACAATATTATTATTAACAACAATTCCCGCAAGTGAAATTACTCCGATTCCACTCATCACTATTCCAAATGGCCTACCTGTAATCATTAGTCCGAATATCACACCCACAGTCGACATAATTACAGCGAATAGAATTAATAAAACACTATAGAAACTGTTGAATTGAGTTAACAATATCAATGCCATGATGAACATAGCTATTGCAAATGCTTTTTGAAGAAAAGCTTGAGATTCTTTTTGACTTTCATCCTCGCCTTTAAATTCAACTATGACTTCAGGGTTTATATTGGCAGATCCAAATTCAGGTATTTCCAAATTAAATTTGTTAGGGATGTCAAATTTTTCAATGCCGAGCCAATGCTTTACTAGTCTCACATGGGCATCAGTTTGATAAAAATTTGAAATATCAGCTTTTACAGTTTCTGTTCTCTTTGAATTAATTCTCACTAGGTTGCTTGTTTTTTGTGAAGCTTTAATCGTTGTAAAATTAGATATTGGTACATAACCACTTGAAGTTGGTATTTTAATATCATTTAACTGATCAATTGTTCTTTGATTTTCAGGCAATCTGAGAAAGATAGGAATTGACTCATCGCTATCATCAGGTCGATATTCACTTAATTTTAAACCACTAGTTAAAAGTTTGATGGTATTTCCAATAATAGAGATATTAGCACCATATTTAGCTGCTTCTTCTCTATTGACATAGAGTTGATATTCAATACTGGGGGATGGGCTGGAATCTTCTAGGTCTCTTATATTTTCTAATTTAGATAAATAGTTTTTAATTTTTTCCATTTCAGCTGGGATTAAGCTTGCATCATCAGAAGCCAGATTAATTTCAATCGGTTTACCTCCTGGAGGGCCTGCTCTTTGTGTTCTTGTTTCAACTTTAATACCAGCAATACCTTCTGTAGATTGCCTGATTTCATCAATAATTGAATCTGCTTTTCTCCTCAAGTCCCAATCAGTAAATTCAATATCAATAAAACCAATGACATCTTCAGAACTTTCTTGCCTATTAGAAACATTTCCGGATGTTGTGTATATAGATCTAAACTCATTATTATTTTTTTGAATATTTAAAATTTTATCTTCTACTTTTTTTACTAAATCATCTTTTTCTTTAATAGAAAGATTTCCTCTTGCATAAATTACTACTTTTGTATTTTCCGCATCCACAGAAGGAAAAAAGTTTACTCCATTACCATACTTAGAGTAGGTGACATATATACTAACTAAAAGAATTAATGAAAAAGAAATTATCTTTAAGGGGTGGTTTGTAAGAAAAGATAAAATTTTAATATAAATTTTTGTTAAACCTTTCACTTTTGATAAATCAATTAGATCATCCCCATCATTACTCTTTTGCACTTTTATTTCTTTCTTTTTTTTATTAAAGAGCTGAAAAAAATTACTTTTATATAGTTTGTAAACAAGAAAACTAATACTTAGAACTAGAAATAATTTAACAATAGTCTGGATAATAAAACTTAATCCTAAAATATTTAATAAATTAAAAGAAATTGAGCTGAGTATTCCTATAGTAGCAATAGGTATGATAATATATAAAAATAAACTTCTAATTTTTAGGGATTGAGATCCTACGGTTGGTAGTATCACTAATGCCATAAGAAGAGATGAGGACAGTACGGCAACTAAAGTTATAGGAATATACTTCATGAAGCCTCCTACAGTCCCAGGCCAAAATAACAGAGGAACAAAAACAGCAATAGTTGTTAGAGTGGAAGCAATAATTGGAAGTGACATTCTCGAAGATGCTTTTAGATAAGCTTCTGAAATTTTAGTTCCTTCTTGAATTTTTCTTTGTGCGTACTCCACAACAACAACAGCCCCATCAACCAGAAGCCCGACCGATAAAATTAAACCAAAAAGAACAACCATATTAACTGTATAGTCCAGGGCGTTAAGAATTAAGATAGCTAATAAAAAAGAACTTGGTATAGCTAGACCAACTAAAAGACTAGATCTAATTCCAAGAAAAAGAACAACAACACTCATTACCAGAATTATTGAAAAGATGACGTTATTTTGAAGATCTCCCAACATATTCTTAATGCCTACAGAGTCATCTCCTGAATAGTTGATATTAATTTTTGATGGTAGTTTTAATTTCTCTTGCTCAACTATTGTTTTGACCTGATTGACAGTATCAACAATATTAGCACCAATTCTTTTGGATACTTCTAATGTAAATGAAGATTGCCCATTAAGTCTTGCAAAATTTTCAGAATCTTTAAATTTTCTTTTTAACTTAGCTATATCTTTAAACTTAATTGCTTTTTTATCGTTAATTTTAATTGGCGTATTGAAAATATCATTTAGGTTTTCATAGAGGCCGGGAATTTTTATAACAAATCTTCCATCTCCTGTATCTATGCTGCCTGCAGACACAATTTGATTATTACTCCTAACGAAAGCTAAAATATCATCAAGGTTTAATCCATAGCTTTCAATTTTATTTTGATCGATGATTATCTCAAGCTGCTCTTCTCTTTCACCTCCAATTTTAACTTCAAGTACATTGGGAAGTGATCCTATTTTATCTTTAAGGTCATTAGATACTTTTTTAAGAAGAAAATCAGAAACCTCACCACTTACTGAAACGACTAAGATTGGAAAAAGACTTAAATTTACTTCACTAACTACTGGCTCGTCTGCATCTGATGGAAGATCTGATTTTACTCGATCAACTTTTTCTCTAGTGTCAAGCAAAGCCTGATCGGAATCAAATCCCGATTCAAATTCTAATAATATATTCCCACCATTTTGGTAAGATGTACTTTTAAGCTCTTTTTTTCCTTCAATATTTTTAACTTCTTCTTCGATGGGTTTAATTAATAATTTCTCTGAATCTTCGGGAGCAATTCCTGTAAGATTCATGGAAACATAGATATAGGGAAGGCTCACATCAGGATTAGATTCCTTCGGGATGTTATTAAAGACTAATGATCCTGAAATTAAGATAAATATTAGGATGGAAATAGTAGTTCTATAATAAGTATTGGCTATATGAACTAAGTTCATTTTATTCTGTTTCTACTTTATCGCCTGAAGAAACATATTGTTGACCAATAGTAATAATATTTTCTTTATCTTCTAATCCGCTAATCAACATATAATCAGAAGTATCTTCGATAATTACTATCTCCTTAAATATAACTTCATTATCTTGATTTAAAACTTTAATACCGATATCACCATCGTCCCCTAAAGATAATACGGATGGAGAAATTTGATGTACTTTAATTTTTTCTTTATAGATTTTTAGTTCTGCAGACAGTCCATCTCTTATTGATAAATCTAAATTATCAAAAATGACGCTAATCTCAAATGTCTTAGTATTATAGTCTGCTATAGGAGAAATATAATCAATAGTTCCTTCAATAATTTTATCTAAAATACTCACTTCAACTTTATTTTTAATATTTATTCCTTTAATCTCATTTTCATTTAGATAGCCGACTATTTTAATTTTAGACAAATCAATTATTTCATAAACAGACGATCCTGGAGTTACAAGCTCTCCTTCAATTTTATGACCATCTAGAATTATTCCATTAAAAGGAGCCATAAGTGCAATTTTATTAAATTCATTTTTTGAAATCAAATCATTCTCAAATAATTTTTTATAAGAATCAAACTCTTCAAGTTTGATAACTATTTGCCCTTTATCGACAAACGATCCTTTCTTTTTTAAAATTTTTTCAATTTTAGAAGTAACTTCACTTTTTACTTCGATTTTTCTATAAGCTTCACTAGTAGAACTGATACTGACAGTTTTATTTATTTCTGTTGCTAATGAAATTAAGGATTTAACCTTAAAAAGATTTTCACTATAAAGGGTATTAATACTTAAAAATACTAAACCTATAATAATTAATAGTTGTTTTATTATGTTGTTGTATGGTGTCATAACTTGATGTGTATATTCATTTGTTTATATGTATACAGATACATATCAGATCAGTGGTTAAAATGAAAGAATGGTATAAAAATAGGCAAAAAGAGCATTATTATAATGAGGCAAAGAAAAATAATCTTATTTCTAGGGCTTTTTATAAATTAGAAGAAATAGACCAAAAACATCGAATATTAAAGAATGGTCAGTCTATATTAGATATTGGATGTTCACCAGGTGGCTGGATACAATTTATAACAAAAAAATATCCTAACTCAAAAATACTAGGTATTGATTTACTGGATTTAAAAATTCCTAAAAATAAAAATACAGATTTTTTAAAACAGGATTTAAATAATTTTGAAGAAATTTCAGGATACATAAGCGATAAAAAATTAAATTTTGATAATATAATTTCAGATATTGCACCTAATACTTCAGGAATTCAGTCAGTTGATCAGAATAAAAGCTATCAACTTTGTGAGATTTGTTTTTCCTTTGTGGATGAACATTTAAAAACTAATGGAAATTTTTTAATTAAAAATTTTCAAGGTGAAGACACACCTTTACTCTTCAATACAATTAAAAAAAAATTTAATAAAGCGATTTACGTAAAACCCAAAGCTTCAGAAAAAATTTCTAAGGAAATTTATATTTTGGCTTTATCTAAAAAATAGTTTTTAAACCAATAATTAATCAGATTTATATCTGAAAAATTTATCTTTTGATGATTATTTTCAATTTCTATATAGTCTTGATTATTGATCTTAGAATATTTAATTTTAATTATAGGGTACGAAAAACTTTTCTTATAAAATACTACATTGGTATATTTATTTTTATTACCGTTTCCAATTTTAATGGAATAGTTCTTCCATAAATTTTTGGAAATCCCGATAGAGTAAAAACTTAAAACTAATTGAAAAAAACGCTTAGGAACAAATTCACTTGATGTTGAATTATTATTTAACTTTAATATTTTCAATGTTATATATGATAATAATGCCTATAAATTCTGCAAGTTGTAAATTTAATTGGATTCCTAAAAATTTTTTACTTAAAGACATAAATGACAATGAAGTAAGTTTTTATGATTCTTTTGGTGAAAATGGCTTAGTTGTTATGTTTCTATGTAATCACTGCCCTTATGTTAAGTCGATTGAAAAGAAAATAAAGTATGAGACAGATATGCTCCTTTCCATTGGTATTAATTCGTTGGCTATCATGTCAAATGATCAAGATTTATATAGCAAAGATTCTCACATAAATTTAAGAGAACAGGTCAGTAAAAATAACTTCTCTTTTCCTTATTTAATAGATTCCGACCAATCAATAGCAAAATATTTTAATGCTTTATGTACACCGGATTTTTTTGGCTTTAATAGTGAAAAATCTCTTCAATACAGGGGGAGATTAGATTCATTTGGTAAAGATGAGAAAATAGGTAAAAGAGAGCTATTTTATGCTATGAATGAGATCGCAGAAAAAAAGTATACAAATTATGATCAGTTTCCTAGTATGGGTTGCTCAATTAAATGGAAATATTAAAAAACATAAATATTAAATACTTGGCCTTATTGGCTTTAGTTCTATTAGGAGTTGGTATATTTTACACATATAGTAATTACTCAGATAACAATAAAACTAAATCTTATTTTGATTTATATTTAGCAAATACTTATAATGATTTAGATCAGGATAAAATCAATTCTAATTTAAATTTTCTTTCAACCAATAAAAACCCTGATATTAAATTTTTTGCTGATTTAAAACTTACTTCAATAAATCAACTTGAGGATTATAATGCTTTTGAAAAAGACCTAATCACATTAAAGCATTCTATTTTAAAAAAAGACTTAACTAAATTAAAAGAATTGCAATTAAGTAATTATTTTAATGAAACCTCTGCAATCTATTATTTTAATTCCAATTTAAGTAAAATTAAAAAAAATGATCTTAATACGAGCGCTATTAATAATTTTTTTTTAAATGCTGTCAGTCTTTATCTGAATGACATTTAGATTAATTATATTTTTATTGCTGATGTCTGCTTGTAACAAGGATTACCTTGGAACTGTCGAAGAAGATTATATCCCTACAAAAGAAATTATTTATTTAGATAAAAATAAGATTTTAAAATCAGATAGAGGAATTGAATTAATGGAAGCAAAATTATTTGAAAATTTTGATATCTTCCAAGATCCCAGAATGAATTTAAAAATAAATGATTTTGTTAAAATAAATAAAATATTTAAAAATGATAGTATTTCTAATTTTGTTAAGTTTAATAATAATATCATTTATATTTCTAAAAAATATTCACTTAATTCATATAATGATACAAATTTAATTTCTAAGTCTTTTTTACCAAAGCAGTTTAAAAAAAAAGATAACTATTTTTTTAAAATTATTTTAGAAAAAAATCAATTATTTGTAATTTCTACTTATGGTGACATTTTCAAAATTAATAATGATTGGTCATTTGAATTTTTAACTACTGCAAATAAAAAAATTAACTTTATCACATCTCAAAAAGGTAAATTTTTATTCCTGGATCTAAATGGTGAATTAGTTATTTATGATGAAATGACTAATTTATTTAATACCTCCGACGACATAGAAATAAATTTTGGTTATAAAAATAAAACCTATGACATCAATATTTATGGAGATACTTTATTGCATAATATTAATACAAGCACATTAGCCATAATTGATCTTAAAAATTTTAATTTTTTAAATAATTTTGTTTTAGATAGCTTAAATATTCTTTCTTCGATTGGAGAAATTTCTAAGCTAGTGAATACGCCAATTCTTATTGAAGGTGGATTTTTGTTTGTAAGCGAAGATGGAAAAATGTTTAATTTTCAAATTAATAATGATGAAATTTTATGGGAACTAGATATTAATGAAATAATAATTGATTATATTTTATATTCAAATGCTATTATTTTACTTACTAAAGATAATATATACGCTTTAGAAGCAACTACGGGTAAACTAATTAAAAAATATAATCACCAATTAATATCACCATCATTTTTATCTTTGGTTAATTCAAAT
Source organism: uncultured Alphaproteobacteria bacterium (assembly GCA_963926395.1). Taxonomy (GTDB): domain Bacteria; phylum Pseudomonadota; class Alphaproteobacteria; order HIMB59; family HIMB59; genus HIMB59. Next base: position 24,522 of record CAWUWX010000036.1, on the reverse strand, counting down.
CTATTGGTAATCGACGAAGATCATATAAATACTTATGATCTTAATAGTGATTTTTTAAATATTTTAAAAACCATAAAATTTAAAAATAACAATATAAATGCTGTTGGCTATTCATATGGTAATTACTATCTTAAGAATGATGATGGTATATATATACTAGGTGAATAATTATCTAATAATTGGAAGAACCAATGTTGGTAAATCTTATTTTTTTAATCTTTTTACTAAAGATAGAAAAACTATTTCAATCGATCAACCTCATACAACTGTCGATATTATTAAACAAAAAATTTTAACAAAAGAGGCATTATTTAATATTTATGATACCCCAGGGTACGATGATTTAAAAAATTTTGATCTAATATTTAATAGAATTAAACATTTAGATTTAAATAATATCGAATTTATATATGTGGTTAAGGATGAATATAAAGATATAGATTTACAAGTTTCAAAAAAAATTCATTCTTTGAATTTCCCTTTAGTTTTGTATTTAAATAGTAAAATTAAAAAAGAGGAAGATTTCGTTTCTAATCTATATAATTCTATTTATAGGTTTAATGAAGATGGTTTTACTGAAATTAGAAAAGATATAATTTATGATAAGAAGAATATACTCAAAGATGATGAGACAATCAATAAAAGCGTATCTATTTTTGGAAAAGAAAATACTGGCAAATCCACTCTATTCAATATCTTGGTTAATAAAGAATTAGCACTCACGCATAATTCATTACACACAACTAGAGATGCGGTAGAGTGGGCAATATCCTACAAAAATTTAAATTTAGATATTATTGATACCGCTGGTTTTATAAGGGCTAAATCAAATAGAAAGAGAGGTATTGTAGAAAGTCTTTCAATAAAACAAAGCGAACAATCCTTATACAATTCTGACTTAATTATATTAATGCTTGAAGCTACTAGTGAGTCCAGACTTGATTTAACTCTCATAGGTGAACTCCAAAAGAAAAATAAAGATTTTATGCTCTTGGTAAATAAAATAGATTTAGTTGAAGACCGGAAGGCATTTCAGGATAGATTTTTAAAACACTTATCTAATAATCATAATTTTTTCAGTAGTTTAAATATTTATTTTATTTCTGCTCTGAATACATCTCAGAGAAAAATACTAGAACTTATCTATAATAGAATTGTACATCCTTTCCAATTTAAAACCTCTTACTTAAATAAGGTTGCTATAAAAATGAATATTGAACTATCTAGAATAACATTACATTCTAAAGCTTTTAAAATATTTTATATAACTGCTTTTTCGGTTAATAATAAAAATTATTTTAAAATTTTTACTAATTTTAAAAATGATTCTATTAAGCCTAACGTTAGAACTTTTATAAGAAAAATGCTAATTTCTGAATTTAAATTAAAGGGTCAAGCATTTAATGTCTTGTTTAATTAATTTAGTTTAATTTTAATAGTTGGTTCTAAGTCTTTTTGCAAAGCATTTAAAAAATTATTAATTGAAATAACCCAATTTTTATTATGAATTTGATAATGACTAAAATTGCTTGATAGCATTTTAATATTAATTTCATTTTTAAAAAATGGTATCAACACACTTAAAAAATATATTAAATTTGCAGTTTGATTAAAATATAATTTCTTTAAAAATTCATAATCAAATTGATAAGAAATCATATTTAACTTCTGATTATTATAAATAATATTAATCTCATCTATTTTTCCAAAATCTATTTTGATTAATTCTAATGCTTTTAAAATTTCTTCAGGGTTTTCATAATTAATTTGTAACCACTTATTAATGAGGGCCTGATCCTCTTCCGGCTCTTTATTACTAATTACTATGTAGTTTGAATTTTTATCAATATCTAAAACTAGTTGACCTTCTACTACTATTGCTAAAATATTCTTATTAGTCATCTAATTTACTGATGTTTGACTGAGAAAAGATAGTTGAGTAATCCCATCCTCTCTTAAATGATCACTTGGTGGAATTGGGTAATCTCCCGTAAAGTAATGATCTGTAAATTGGGGCGAAAGATCATTTCTTTCTCCTTTTCCAAGCGCTTTATACATTCCTTTTAAAGATAAAAATTTAAGCGATTTAGCTCCAATATATTCACACATTTCTTTATTTGTCTTATTTGCTGCTAAAAGTTCTTCTTTCGTAGGTGTGTCTACTCCATAGAAATCAGGATATTTGATTTCTGGACAGGATATTCTAACATGCACTTCTTTTGCTCCAGCATCATAAAGCATTTTAACAATTTTATGGCATGTAGTTCCTCTTACGAGTGAATCGTCAATCAAAATAATAATTTTATTTTTAATGGATGTTTTGTTGGCATTTAATTTTAATTTAACGCCAAGGCTTCTTATATGTTGAGAGGGTTCTATAAAAGTTCTTCCAACATAATGATTTCTAATTAAACCTAATTCAAAATTAACTCGAGTTTTTTGACTAAATCCTATAGCGGCAGGAACTCCAGAATCCGGTACTGGTACTATCACGTCTGGCTTGATGTCACATTCATCAGCCAATTGAAAACCAAGATTTTTTCTGTGATCATAAGCGCATATTCCATTTAAAAGACTGTCAGGTCTTGAAAAATAAATATATTCAAAAACACACGGTCTTAAGTTTTTAATTGGCAAAGGTTTGATACTTGTTAATTCACCATTTTGAATTATGACTATTTCTCCATTCCCAACATCTCTAATATATTGAGCTCCAATTATATCAAGAGCACATGTTTCAGATGTTAAAATATATGAATTGTTCAATTTACCAACTACAAGAGGTCTTATTCCAAATGGATCTCTAACTCCAATTAAAATATTTTTTGATAGTATTGTTAGCGCATATCCGCCTTCAATTTGTCTTAAAGCATCTACTAATTTATCTGTAATTAGATATTTTTTTGATTGAGCGATGAGATGGACAATTGTCTCTGTATCCGAAGTTGTATGAAAGATAGCTCCTTTTTTAACTAATCTTTCACGAAGCATTATAGCATTTGTTAAATTCCCATTATGAGCAATACTTATGCCTCCACCATGCAAATCTGCAAAAAAAGGCTGAACATTTCTCATCGTGTCACCACCTGATGTTGAATATCTATTATGTCCAATTGCAAAGACTCCAGGTAATCTTTCTAAAGTTTTTTCTTTTGTAAAATTATCACCGACTAAACCTATTCTTTTTTCAGAATGAAAATTCTGACCATCAAACGAAACTATACCGCAACCTTCTTGACCTCTATGTTGTAGAGCGTGAAGTCCTAAAGCTGTTAAGGCTGCTGCATCCTTACTGTCACTAATACCGAAAACAGCACATTCTTCTTTTAGTATAGATTCATGAGGGTGTTTAATTTTAAATTTGTTTAAAAAAGAGATCTTTTTCATCATTAATTTTTTTTAATATATTTCATTCTGCTCTTCGAATTGAATGGTTTCAGATTCTTGTTTCGAATCGTCTTCATACAATCTCAGACTATCGTAAAGATCAATATTATAAATCATTATTTTGTGCATGGTACTTTCATTAAAATAATTTTTTAAAGCTAAGTTAAATATGAAATAAAATAAAATACTAAAAAGGAATAAACCGTAAATACAACCAAAAATAAAATCAATAATCTTAATAGTAGAATTTTTAACAAAATTAATTTTTAGTAGTTTTTCAAAAATGCCAAAAATAAAATACGATAATAGGAATATGATGACAAAAACTACTATTTCGCTGATAAGGGGATACTGTACTATTAGAGAATTTAAAAAATCATTACTAGAAAAATAATTACTTAAAGATACCAAAACAGTTTTATAAGTCATAAAGGGTAGGGTGATTGAACCTACTATCTTTAAAGTAAATCCTAATGATTGAAGTATTCCCTTAAATCCAAAAAAAAGTGTAAAAATAATTAATATTACAAAATAAATAATTTCATAAGTTGTTAAGTTAGATAAAATTTCCATAATATTTTTATTTTTCTCCTTTTAAAAAATAATTTAATTTTTTGTTTGTTGTTTTAAATAAATTATTACAAGTATCGGATATTTCCGTTACGCCGTCTTCTAAATAATAAAAAAGATCTCCTGTTTTAATGGCACTTTTAATATCATGAGTAATAGTAATTGCTGTAATTTCTTTTTCTTTAATCGTTTTTACAATTAATTCGTTTATTAAATTGCTATTAATAGGATCTAAGCCAGTTGTTGGCTCGTCTAAGAAGATCACTTGCGGTTTTTTAAACAAGGCTCTACCTAATGCTACTCTTTTTTTCATTCCGCCTGATAGCTCAGAGGGGTATTTATAAAAATTATCACTAGTCAGACCTAAACTTTCCATATTTTCTATAACTTTTTCTTTTAAATTATTAATACTGTTATCGTGTTCATTGATAGCTTGAAATGCAATGTTTTCCCAAACTTTTAAACTATCAAAAAGAGCGCCATATTGAAATAGCATCGAAAAATTATTAATGTCTACATCTTCCTTAGAATCATATTTTACTGCTCCTTTATCTTGAAAGATTAATTTATAGATTATTTTTAATAAGACAGATTTACCGCAACCAGATTTACCTAAAATAATCGTAGATTTTTTATTGGGTATTTTAAGCGTTACCCCTTTAAGAACTTCTTTCCCGTCAAATTTTTTATATATATTTTCAATATTTATTTCCATAATTTAAAAAAATACCTCAGTTAATATATAATTAAAGACTAGTATTAGTACTGATGAGGAAACAACTGCATTAGTAGTAGCTGACCCAACTCCAAAAGAGCCTTTCCCTGTATAGAGTCCATGATAGCAACTCATCAGAGCTATTATGAAACCAAAAACTATAGATTTAACTATTCCGGAAAAATAATCCTCAAAGCTAATAAAATTAATAGTGTTTGAAATATAAATTGTTTCGTTAAATCCAAGTCTTAGAGTGCTAATTAAGTAACCTCCATAAACTCCTACTATGTCTGCAAATGTTACGAGAAGAGGCATTATAACTACTAGAGCAATTACCCTTGGTGTTACTAGATAGTTGTAAAAATTAGTATTAAGAGTTTTAAGGGCATCTATTTGCTCTGTGACCCTCATTGTAGCTATCTCTGCAGCAATGGAAGCACCAACTCTCCCAGCAACCATTAAACCAGCTAAGACAGGCCCTAATTCTCTAGTTAATGTTAGAACAACTATTTTTGGAATTGCTGTTTCTGCAGAAAACCTTGAAAAGCCAGTATATGATTGAAGTGCCAAAACCATTCCTGAAAAAATGGCCGTAAGAGTAACTATCGGAATAGAGCTCAATAAAATTTTAATGAAGTAGTTGAAGTTAGCATTAAGATAAAATCTTGGAAAAAATAAATATTTAAAAGTCAGAAAAATAAAATAACCAATTTTCCCTAGTGAGCGAACTGCTTCTATAAAAAAATTACCTATAAGTTCAAAAAGAAGCATAATAGTATTTTATCAAATTATATCTCTATCTCTATCTTTAGCTTTATTAGAAAATTTAGTCAAATCTCCATTAAAATGTAAATCTATGCTTCCTGTAGGTCCATTTCTTTGTTTGGAAATTATTAGTTCGGCATCATTCATTACATTGTTACATTTTTCTTGCCATTCTGCGACTCTATCTTGAAAAGTCGAATTATTTTCACCTTCTTTTCTTTTAGGCTCACTATTTTGTAAATAATAATACTCACGGTAAACAAACATAACTATATCGGCATCTTGTTCTATACTCCCTGACTCTCTTAAATCAGATAAAAGTGGTCTTTTATCATCTCGACTTTCGACTTGTCGTGATAATTGTGAAAGTGCAAGAACGGGTATATTAAATTCTTTGGCTAGTTGTTTTAAACTTCTTGTAATCTCCGATAATTCATTAACTCTATTGTCCCTATTTCTTTCAGGTTTAATTAATTGGAGATAATCGATTACTATAAAACTAATATTGTAATTTTTTTTATATCTTCTTAATTTTGATCTAAGTTCACCAACAGTTAGGTTAGGACTATCATCAAAATAGAAACCTAAATTGCTTATTTCCTGAAATGACTTCTGTAATTTTGAACTATCTTCAGAGGTTAAATCTCCTCTTCTAAGTTTACTACTTTCAACTTTTGATTCTTCAGCTAAAATTCTTAAACCTATTTGTTCGGCAGACATTTCCAGTGAAAAAAATAGTCCTGATTTTTCAGAGTCTTCTTTTTTAAAAATTTTAGCGGCATTAAATGCTATGTTGGTAGCTAAAGCTGTTTTACCCATAGAAGGTCTTCCTGCTAGAATTATTAGATCAGAGTTTTGCATTCCTCCCAATTTATCATCTAGATCGATAAAGCCAGTTGATATTCCTGAAATTTTTCCTTTTTTCTGAAAGGCTTTTTCTATTAATTGTAAGGATGAGGTTCCAACTGATTTAAAATCTTTGATTTCAAATGTGTCTTTTTTAAAATTTGTAATTTCAAAAATTTCTTTTTCTAATTCTATTATTATGTCTTTGACATTTTTGTCTGTAGTAAAATTTGAAATCTCTTGATTTTTATTTTGAGTTGTTTTGAAAATTTCCCTTCTCAGGTAAAGATCCTCTAAATCTAATACATAGTTTAGAAATGTATCTTTTGAATAAACTATAGAGTCTACTTCTTTAACTAACTCTTTAACTGTTTCTTTGGTAATTTCTGGTAAATAATTCTTAAGTGTTTCAACTGTAATATTTTTTGAATTTTTTGAAAATTCATTTAGTACACTAAGAATTTTTTTATATTCAGGGTTATAAAATATTTTATCATTTAATTTATCGTAGTATTCATCGAGAAATACGGGATGCTTGATAAGATAAGATAAAACAATAATTTCAATTTGATTATCTCTAAGATTTAAAAAAGGATCAGCCACAAAAAGGAATATAGGGGATTAAAATAGAAAAGTAAGTAATTATAGTGATGATTTAGGGGATAAGATATCAATATTAAGTGAACAACTTATTTCTGGATGTAAATCTATATCCACCTTGTGATTGCCTGAAGTTTTAATTTTCTCTCCAAGTTTAATCATTTTTTTTTCAACACTAATACCTTGCTCTAAAAGAAATGAAGAAATATCACCAATTGAAATTGATCCAAATAGTTCACCATTGTCTTTGGCCGCAATTTCTTTCGTAAAAGTCAGTCCATTAATTTTTTCAGAAATGACTTCCTGATTTTTTATAAATTCTTTATCTTTTTCTTCCAGGGAAGCTTTTTTCTTCATTATATCTTCAATGTTATCTTTAGTAGCTATTTTAGCTTTTCCTGTTGGTATTAAGTAATTTCTAGCAAAGCCATTCTTTACAGATACAACAGAACCTATGTCCCAATTTTTTTTAATTTTTTCTAAGACTACAACTTTTAACATTTTATATTAAAGATAGAAATCTTGCCTGTTTAATTGCTTTAGCTAATTTTGTTTGGCCTGCTCTTGTTGTATTAAGAACTCTTTGAGGAATTATTTTTCCATTTTCATTGATAAATCTTTTTAAAAGATGGGTATTTTTATAATCAAGCTTAATAAAGTCTTCCTGAGTAAATTCATTATTTTTTTTCATCATGATTTTTTAATTATCCTTATTTATCTGAGGTGTTACTTCGTCAATTTTTTGAGCACTTTTGGAAATTAGATACCTGAGACAGTCAGTATTATATTTAAGAAAAGTATCGAGTTTTTTAGGAAAATCTGCTCCCGATTCAAATCTAAGGAACTTAAATGAACCTTTTGAATATTTTCTTATAGTGAATTTAAGATTTTTAATACCCCAGTCCTCTTGATAACCAACAGAAACACTATTTTCAGTAAAAAAATTATTTATTAAAATAAGTAGATCTTTTACTTGATCGTTACCTAAGTCTGGTTTAACTATAATAGTAGTTTCATATAATTTAGACATCAGGAGATTTGTCTACACATATATAGCGATTATGTCAAATAAAAATATATCAATAATTTTCACAGGCCAAGGTTCTCAGCATGAAAGTATGGGAATAGAACTCATTCAGAGTATGGAATGGGTAAAACATCGTTATGAAATAAGTTCTGATATTTTGGGATATGATGTAATTAAAACACAATCTGACCCTACTAAAATTAACCTTACTCAATTTAGTCAACCTCTCATATTCATTTACTCTTCAATTTTAATAGATTTATTCAAAAAATCATTCAGCAAAACCATTTTGGAAAATAATATAAGTTTAGCTGGACATTCTCTTGGTGAGTATTCGGCACTTTACTTTTCTAACGCTCTTGATTTTGAAAGTATGTTAAAGCTTGTATCATTAAGAGGCAATTCTATGGCCAATGTTTCTGACCCTAATAAATTTGGAATGTTTGCGATTCTAACAAAAGAAAAAATTAATACTGAGATATTTAATGAGAATGTTTTTTTAGCTAATATCAATTCAGACAAACAGGTTGTGATCTGTGGCACTAAAAAAAATTTAGATGATTTTAAGGAAAAAAATAAGATAGGAAAGTACATACCTCTGAATGTTTCAGCACCTTTTCATTCAAGACTAATGGAAGATAGCTCTAATATTTTTTTAAGTTCTGCAAAAAATTTCACATTTAAAGATTCTTCTTACGACTTAATATCTAATCATAATTTAATGAATTATAAAAAATTAAATACCCAAGATTATTCGAAACAGCTAGCTAAGCAGATTTTTTCGACTGTTGAATGGAGCTCTACCATCAATAATTTTATTTCTAATGGAACGAATGATTTTTATGAAATTGGACCAAAAAAAACACTATTAAATTTTTTACCAAGAAAAGATGAGATAAAAACTTATCCTTTTTGTTCATTTGAGGATATAAATAATTATGTTTAAAGATAATACGGCTTTTATAACAGGTGGAACTGGTAGTATAGGTGAGGCTGTTTGTGATGATTTTATTAAAAATAAATGTCTTAATGTTCATGCTTCGACTACAAACCTAGATAAGATTAAGAATCTAGATCAAAAAATAAACTTTATTAATCTAGATTTAAAAAACATTTCTCAAGATCAGTTAAAAGAAAATATTAATTTCGAACCTGATTTTTTAATTTTAAATGCAGGACTAAATAAAGATAATTTATTTTTAAGGATGTCAGAAGAAGAGTGGGACGACGTCATTGATGTTAATTTAAATTCTACTTTTAAATTAGTTAAGTTTTTTTTAAAAGGAATGATTAAAAGAAGATTTGGACGAATAATATTTATTACCTCAGTAGTTTCATTTACAGGTAACCCTGGTCAGACAAATTATACTGCCTCTAAGTCGGCTTTAACGGGTTTTTGTAAATCTTTATCCTTGGAAGTCGCTAGTAGAAATATTACAGTTAATTGCATTGCCCCTGGTTTTATAGCCTCAAATATGACAGATAAACTATCAGAAGACCAAAAATCCATAATTTTAGACAAAGTGCCTATGAAAAAGTTAGGAAACCCTTCAGATATTGCTAATACAGTGAATTTCTTGTGTTCAGATAAAGCATCCTATATTACAGGCCAGACTATCCATGTAAATGGCGGCCTTGCTTTAATATAATTATATATTTGAATAATAATAATTATGTGATACGTAAGTTTGTAAATTTAATTTATTTAAGAAGGATTTAAAAATGAGCGATATTGAAGAAAGAGTAAAAAAAATAGTTATAGAACACTTAGGTGTTGATGAATCAAAAATCCAAAGTGATTCAAAATTTATTGATGATCTAGGTGCTGATAGTTTAGATACAGTCGAGTTAGTTATGGCTTTTGAAGAAGAATTCGGATGTGAAATACCCGATGATGCCGCAGAGAAAATTGTTACTATGAAAGATGCAGTTTCTTTTTTATCTGATAACTCTAACTAAAAATTTTTAATATTGAGAAGAGTAGTAGTTACTGGGCTTGGAGCTATAACTCCATTAGGCAATAGTGTAAAAAATAATTGGGAATCACTACTACAAAATAAAAGTGGCATTAAAAAAATTACTAAATTTAATGTTGATGGATATCCTTGCACTATAGCAGGAACAATCGAAGACAGTCTTATTGATGAACAAATCATTTCTCAGAGAGATCAAAGAAGAAACGATAGATTTATAACTTTAGGAATAATTGCTGCTAATGAAGCGTATCTTGATGCAGGCTTTAATCCAAATGAGGAAGAGGCGAACAGATACGGAGTGATTATTGGCTCTGGAATTGGAGGTCTGGATTCAATTTATAAAAATTCCTTGATATTAAATGATCAAGGTATTAGAAAAATATCGCCTTTTTTTATTCCTTCATCCTTAATCAATTTAACGTCAGGGCAAGTATCTATTAAATACGGTCTTAAGGGTCCAAATAGTTCTCCTGTCACCGCTTGTGCTACTGGTACTCATGCTATTGGAGACTCTTTTACTTTGATAAAAAATAATAAAGCAGATTTGATGATTTGTGGAGGTTCTGAAGCAGCGGTTTGTCCAATTGGTATGGCTGGATTTTCTGCAGCAAGAGCTCTTTGTGACACCTTTAATGATAATCCTGAATCTGGGTCTAGACCTTGGGATAAGAAAAGATCTGGTTTTGTTATGGGGGAAGGTGCCGGCGTTTTAGTTTTAGAAGAATATGAACATGCGAAAAAACGAGGGGCTGACATTTATGGCGAAATTAAAGGATACGGCCTATCAGGAGACGCATTTCACATTACCAAGCCATCAGAAGATGGAAATGGTGGTTTTAGAGCAATGGAAATGGCAGTTAAAGAGTCGGAATTATCCTTAGAAGACATTCAATATATTAATGCTCACGGAACTTCCACACCAGTTGGAGATTTAATTGAACTTTCAGCTGTAGAAAGAATGTTTGAAAATCATAAAAATATATTCATGAACTCTAATAAATCTGCCATTGGTCATTTATTAGGAGCTGCTGGTGCTGTTGAGGCGGTATTTACATTAAAAAGTATTCAAAATTCAATTTTACCAGCAACATTAAATTTAGATGAACCTGAAAGAGAAACTTTTATTGATTTAGTCCCCAACACTCCAAAAGAAGCTAAAATAAAAAATGCAATTTCAAATTCATTTGGTTTCGGTGGAACTAATGCCAGTCTAGTAATAGGAACAATTTAATTATAATTAATAATTGTTTATTTAAAAATATATTCCACCTATTATATTTCTATATTAGATGCTCAAACATAAGAATTTTTTAATAGTACTTTCTTCTCCTTCCGGAGCCGGAAAAACATCTATATCTAGACAGTTAATAAAAAATGATAAGCAAATAGCCCTATCAATTTCTTGCACTACAAGAGCCATAAGAAAAGGCGAGAAAGATAAAAAAGATTATGATTTTATAAAAGAAAAGTCATTCAATGAAATGATTACTAAAGATGAGTTATTAGAGCATGCAAATGTTTTTGGGAATTTGTACGGCACACCAAAAAATAAAGTACTAGCTCTCACTAAAAAGAATAAAGATGTTTTATTTGATATTGATTGGCAAGGATTCCAACAATTAAAACAAAATGAATTTGATGTAGTGGGTATATTTATTTTACCCCCATCTAAAAAAGAATTAGCTAGAAGACTCGATAAGCGTGGTCGTGACACAAAAGAAGAAGTAGGAAATAGAATGAAATTAGCACAGAGTGAAATTTCTCACTTTTTAGAATATGATTATATCGTTGTAAATGATGATTTAGAAAAAAGTGTTAAAAATATTTTAAGTATTATTGAAACTGAAAGACACAAAAGAGACCGACTTATTAATCTAACTAAATTTATTGATAAGTTCAGGTTTTAGATTTTTAAATAAATTTATAAAATCATCTAACCTATATTCTTCAGCTCTCATCTCGATATTTTTTAAATTACTTATTTGAAATTTATGTTTTTTAAGAATTGTAGATATTTTTTTTCTTTTATTAACAAAAATCATAGATTTGAAATACGAAAAAAGTTTTATATCCTCATGGTCAATTAAGGAGATATTTTTTTTTTTAAAAGTAACCACACTTGATTCAATTTTAGGAGAGGGAATAAAAGAGTTCTTAGAGATATGGAATTCTTTTTTTATTTCATAAAAGCAATTAATAAGACAATTTAAATTATTAAGTTTATTCGAGGTTAATCTTTCAGCAAATTCTTTTTGAAACATTAATATCATCATATTGAAATGAAAATAATTATTTATTTTAACTAATACTTGAGAGGATATATTGTATGGTAGATTTGAAACAATGGTAGTTTCCTTATTATATTTTAATAAATCCACAGATAAAATATCCTGATTTATTAATTCTAAAAATTTTATTTTTTTATATTTCTCTTCAAGAACTGGAATAAAATCTTTATCAATTTCAATTAATGTTATTTTTTTTATATCCCGATCAATTAAGAAGTCTGTTAAATGACCAATTCCAGGTCCTATTTCTAAAATATTTTGAGTTTCGGATGGAATGAGATTAGATATTTTTTTTAAAATATTTTTATCTACTAAAAAATTTTGTCCAAATTTTTTTTTTAATTTAACATGCATTGAATATAAGAAGTATTATCAGATAAATTTTTAAAAATTATATCTTCAGCAGTTCCATGTGCGGGAGATAGTCTGTTAAATGATAGCCCGATAGTATGATTTAAAGATTTTTTATTAAGAATTTTAAAAGGTATAAGAGCTTGATCGTGATAGTAGGAGATAAACAGTTGATTTTTATTAGTTGATTTAAATGCACTATCTGCAGATATAGGACCTCGGATTTTCTTAAATTTAAAATCATTGATAATCTTATTTATAATTTTTTTCATTATGATTTCTTCATTGCCCAAAGTCCCATTTTCTCCAGCATGAGGGTTTACCCCAAGTACTATAATTTCATTATATATGAATTTTTTATTTTTAATAAGATGGATAATCTTTTTTAATTTATTATAAAAATCAACCTCACTAAAATTATTTAAAATATCTTTAAATTTAATATGAGTTGTTAGTGGAATTATTGAAAATTTCTCACCTTTCATAAGCATTAATGTTTCTTGATTGTTAATTTTTTTTAAGTGCTCGGTCATACCGTTAAAATTAAAATTTTTCTTTATTACTGATTTATTAATCGGCATAGTTACAAGGTCAAATGAATTTATTTTCGATAAGTTATTACTTATATTAATTTGATTAAGGATTAGATCTGATTTTTCCAATTGTTTAGAATGAGCATCGAATACAAATATTGCATTTTTCTTGATAAATAAAATATCTGTAAAATTAAAAATCTCAATTATTTCATTGCTGACTTTAATTTTATTAAAATATTGCTTTATTTTAAAAATATCACCGATTAATATATATTTAATTTTTTCTTGAACTAAATACATATGGCTATTAGCAATTATCTCTAAATTAATTGATTTTAAATCACCTACAAATACAAGTTTGATTTTATTTAATATTTTTATAGACATATTTTAAAAATTCTTCATATCCCTTATTTGAAATAATATTATTAATTGCATTATTGATTTCATTTGTATTTTTTTGACTCAAACAAACATAAATATTATCTTGCATTGATATCGTTTTAGAATTTAAATTTGACATTATTAGTATTTTTTGATTTTGAGTAAGATTTTTAAATTTAGTACTCTTTTTTTTCATTTCACACTTATTGTCATTGTAAAAATTTATTTCTACAATTAAGATTTTATCTAATTCTTTTAAGTTATTCTTATTTATATAATTATTAACATAGTCATTTTTAAGTATTTCATATCTTAAAAAAAATTCTAAAATATATTGAGAATAAGTATCTTTATATTTTTTTAAATCCTCACTCATCATTTTTTTTGTAATTTCATCAAATTTTGGATTTATATCCATTTGTAAATTGATTATTTTTAAAGTTAGATATAGTTTTTTAATCGCAGGACTGTTTTCAATTATATTTCCATAGAAGTCATTATGTAATTTTTTATAGTTTTCTAAATCATTATTAGTAATGATAATATTATTTTTTTGTAAAACTATTTCACTAGTTACTACATCCTTGATGAAAGTGAATGATAGTAAAATTACAATAAATACTATTTTATGCATTCTAATCAAAATATACTATTTACTGCAGATTCATCGCTGTATCCACTTAAAAAATCCATTTCGTATGTTACGCTGAAAGTCTCATTTGGTTTTAACTGATTGCCGTCATTATAATTATCTACTGAATACACTAAGTTTAATTTAGAACACTCATCAAATAATTCTAATTTATATTCTTGACTATATATTTTATTATTATCTTCCAAATTAATTTCACTTTGGTATTTAAAATTACTGTTATTATTGATTTTTCTTGTATATTCCATTGTCATAAAGTGACTAGATTTTGAATCTGTATATGCGTTATCACTAGTTAAATTTTTATTAATTATTAATGAGTTTTTATCATTTTCTAATTCATAGGTTAAAAAGTCTTCTTTAATATCTAGATTTTTTTTATCATGTCTTGAATTATATTTAATTTTATTGTTTTTATAATTAAATGATATTTCTGTTAAATGGTCACTTAGTTTTGATTTTTGATTAATATCATTCATGAGGTTCGTTTCTTTTTTAAAATTATAAGTTCTACCATAATTTATTCCCAATTTTACTTCATCTGAGAATAGATAGTCTTGTTCTATAGCAATCACAGCTCTAGACCCATCTTCTTTTTTATCAGAACCAAAATATCTATTTTCTTTAAAAATATTATTGTAATGCAATGATAACGATTGGCTATTATCATTTACATTATTGCTCTTTGTTCTAGATTTGCTTGATATAATAATTTTAGCTCTCGGTTTAATTTTAGTTATTTTATTTAATTTATAAATTTTATTTAATTCGCTGGAGAGGTAAGTTGCAATTTTATTAGAACTTCCTGAAATAACATTAGTATCCTGATTACCTTCATCTACTGAGATAACACTATTATCAAATATTAATTTATTAATTAAATTATAGTTATTATTAATTATATTTTTTTGAAATGTATTCAATGTACTGGCTCTTACAATTCTATTTGGTAAATAATTCAATGAAGAATTTCTCGAAACTAGATCAATCTTAAATTCATTATTTAAAATTAAATTATTTTTAAAATTTATATAATTCATATACCTTAAGGATGGTAATTCGTAAGGATTACTTGTGTTTAAAGTACTGTTAAGTGCTTTTGATCCTGAAATTTTAGTTATTAATAAATCATTATTGCTTAAGGTATTATATGTGTTCAATGTAATTTCTGAATTTAAGCTGGCTGCTTTTGAATTACTATTACTTTTATATTTTGATATGTTTGAAGTGTAATTTAAATTTATATCTACATTATTATTGGTATTTAAATTTAATTGAGCTTCAGCTGCTAATGAATATCCTTTGTCAATTTGAACCGCATATCTTCTGTCATAAAAATTATCTAATGTTATTTTCATATCCCCTTCATTTAGTTTATGTCTAAATTCTAATCTGTTTTCAAAATATCTTGTAAAACTTTGTTCATAATAAAATGTTGGAATAATTTTAACATCAGTTCTAATATTGATAGGTAAATAAAAAGGAGTTGTTATATTTCCTCCAAAATTTTTATTTGTTAATTCTGTAGTGGGCGTTAAAAAACCTTTTTTTCTGGGAGCTTTTGATCCGTAATGCGAGAAGTAGGGTAAATACATTATTTTTTTATCAGCAATTTGTATAAAAGTACTAAAATGTTCAAAAAAATCATCATTTATATTATATTTAGTTTTTTTTACTTTTAATGACCATGTAGGACAGTTAAAAAATCCTTCTAAATCGCATGGAGTAATAAAACTATCACTAAAAATTATTGTATTATCTTTTTTATTTAAATTTTCAGAATTTATTTTTAATCTTTTATTAAAAATATAGTTTACATTTTTAGCCGAACCTTCATTAAAATTTAGATCAGCATTTAGGGAATTACCTTTCATGATATCTTCTGAGTAATTTAAATAAAAATTACCTTCTATATTAATTCTTTTATTTCCTACATCAATTACTCCCTCATCTGTTCTAATAGAAGCTGATTGATAATTAATTAATGAATTTTGACCTAAGCTAATAAGATTAGTTTCTTTATCATAATTTATATTTTTTGAATTTACATAAATATCATTTGTGATTGGCTCAGCATTAAATTTCCCAGCCACAAAAAGTAATAGGAATATAAATAATATTTTATTCATTGATTAAATTTTTATATAGATAAAACGTAAGAGTTAACAGGACAGATAAGTGAAATACGATATGATAACTTTCTAGGTATATTTGTGAAGTGACGAATGAGTATATGAATATTAGTACTGAAATAGATATATATTTTAATGCACTAGCATTTTTGTTAATGGCTTCTCTTGAAATAAATACTGATATATAGGCAAATAATACTATCATTAATGTTATTTTTTTTAATAACCCTATTGGATTAACCAATTCTTTCTTATTGGATAGATTTAATTTACCGAGATTATTATAGAGCCCATCTTCAAATTCCTCTAAATTAATTACATATTGCCCTTTAATATCTTTGATTGATTGAGATGTGACGATATTAGGATTTTTCATAACAATCTTATTTCCAATTATTTGATTCTCATTAGAGTAAATAGATTTTTCAAATATATCATTTTTAAATTTATAAATACTTATCTCCGCTATAATTCTTTTTTTTATGTTGAGGCCGTTGAATTTACTTATCGTTAATTCTTGATTATTAAAATTAAAAAAAACTTTTTGATTAATTTCAGTTTCAGTAAAACCCTTCAGGTATATTTCTTTTAAGTACTTAATATTGCTATTTAAATTATTTTTATTAATTTCTAAACTAGCAAATATAAGAATAAATAATGAATAAATTAACATTATTTTTTTTAAACTTAAATAATGTCTAATAATAATTAATTCATTTGTTTTTTTTAGATTATTCCAAAATAAAATAATGCTCATTAATAATAAGATACTGGGAATTGTCATAAGAAGTTCTATGGTATTTATTAATCCTATAACTAAAGTATCTGTTAGTTCATAATTTTGACTTAATAATTCAATTATAGAAAATATATATAAGACTGATAAAAGTATTAAAGCACCTAATATAATTGATTGAATGATCTTAATAAAAATGAATTTATAGAAAAGCATATCTTCTTCTTAATAATATGCCTGTTATTAAAGTAATAGTAACAGATCCCATATAAAACATAATGACTGTTAATACATCAGATATAAATAATTTTGTTATGAATGCTAAAATGGTGAAGCAAGTCAATATCATAAACAAATTAAAAGTATAATTTGCTATTAATTTTTCTGACTTTTCGTTTATGAAAATTAGTTTTCTGGATATTGTTAAAATTAAAATTAAGAATAATAAGTCTATTAATTTTCTATGAGCTGCTTTCTTATAAAGTGGATTATCGTTTTTAAGTAATTGAATAAAGTTATAATTATCCTTATCAAAAGAAATCTTATCGTTACTATTATTATAAATTTTATATTCTAGCTTATCAAAATTTGTAAAACTCTTTTCTGTATTGGAAGATGAAATTCTTTGACCTTTTATGAAGGTAAATAGTATTTCTTTTTCAGATTGATTATATTTAACTTGCTCAGATACTATGACTATATTTTCTTCTATTAGATACGTGGTGACTTTTTCTAATATTGAATTTTCCTGATTTTTCTTTTCATAAAATAAATTGATTTTATCTTTGATGTATATTTCATTTTTATTATCTTTTATTTTAAATTGATTTCTAAATTCTATCTCTTTAAATTTATATTTATTGTAAGCATTTACTGAAATTACTTCAGTGTTAAAAATATGCATCACTAAGATAAATCCATAAATAAGTAAAATAATTTTATTCATATTTTTTGAAGATAAATACATTGAAATTATTGATAATTCATTTGTCTGATTTATATGCTTATTAAGAAAACAACTTGCAATAAATATTATTATAGGAAGTATTGTACTTATCGCATTAGGCAGTAAATAAGAAGTTATCATAGTTACGTGACTTAGCTGGATTGCTAGTGATTGACCTAGTTCCATATATCTGATGATTTGTGCTAACCATATAATTAATAAAAATGCGATGAGCATTAGCACTATGTACTTTACATAACTTATTGTTAGATATAATTTAAGTTTCATAAATGATTAGCACTTTTAAAAATACTGGTAAATCCCCATCTAATATAATTCTTTTTATTAAAATAAACATTGAAAACAGTAAAAAACCGAATTTAAAATCTTATAAAGTTAATAATAAATTAATTTTTAACTACAAAATTCAAACTAAAAATACAGGTATCCAAGTTAATATATACATTAAAGATGAACCGGGACCTCTGAATTCAAATTATATAGGTGCTTTTATTTTTGATTTTTCCCAAAAAATGAGTTTTTCTAAAATATCTATAAGCGCCAAATCTAAAACTATTATTGATTTTGTTAATTTTGGATTTATTAGAAAGGATTTTATTTTCAACAAATACCTTTCAAAATCTAAGTACAGTCAATTTAAATTACAAGGAAAGCTATCTAAATATGCAAAATCTTTAAATGAATCAATAGTTATGTTAAAAAACCTCGTATCTGAACCTTCGAATATTCTTTACCCGGAAAGTTATGCAAACTTTATAAGCGAAAATCTTGGTAAAAAATTACCTGTGAAAGTTTTAGATAAAAAACAAATCACCAAGATTGGATTAAATTGTCTTTTAGCTGTAAATCAGGGGAGTCAGAGAGAACCCCGAGTTGTTACTTTTGGACCTAAAGACCCTAAGGTTAAAGAAGTGGATATTCTTTTTGTCGGTAAAGGTGTTTGTTTTGATAGTGGTGGCATATCCATCAAGCCTTCATCTGGAATGGAAGAAATGAAATGGGATATGGGCGGGTCAGCGGTTGTTACTGCTGTAATGAATTTATTAAGTTCTCTAAATTATAATTTTACCTATGCGGGTATAATCGGTTTAGTGGAAAATATGCCAAGTGGAACTGCCTATAAACCGGGAGATATAATTAAATCCTATAAAGGTACAAATGTTGAAGTGTTAAATACCGATGCTGAAGGAAGATTGGTATTAGCTGATATTATTACTTATGGTTCCGAACTCTATAAGCCTAAAGTAATTATAGATTTTGCGACATTGACTGGAGCTATATTAGTTGCATTAGGTCAAAACTATGCAGGTTTATTTTCTAATGATGATGAACTAGCTGAACAGCTTTATAAAAGTGGCATAAACACAAATGAAAAAGTTTGGAGAATGCCTATGGACTCAGATTTTGATAAAATGATAAGTTCTCAATTTGTTGATTTAAAAAATATTTCTAGTGGCAGGTATGCTGGTGCCACAACAGCAGCTCAATTTATCGAAAGGTTTGTTCCTCCCAAAACAAAATGGGCTCATCTAGATATAGCTGGCACTACTTGGAAAAATCAAGGAGATATTTTTAATAGACCGGGCGCCACAGGATTTGGATTGCTTTTAATGGCAGACTTTGTATATAACTATTTTGAAAACATAAAGGACAAATAAAAATGGAACGTACATTCTCAATAATTAAACCAGATGCAGTAAAAAGAAATCTTATGGGGCATATCAATCAGCTAATTGAAAAAAATAATCTTAAAATTCTCGCTTCAAAGACTCATAAATTAAGTAAAAAAGAAGCAGAGGCTTTTTATGGAGTTCATAAAGAAAGACCTTTTTTTAATAGTTTAATTGAATTTATGACTTCCGGACCAGTCCAAGTTCAAGTTCTTGAAGGTGAAAATGCTGTCGCAAGCTATAGAGAAATAATGGGAGCAACTAATCCTGAAGATGCTGACGAAGGAACTATAAGAAAACTTTTCGCTGAATCGATTGAAGCTAATTCTGTTCATGGCAGTGACTCTAGTGAAAATGCATCTATCGAAATTGCATTTTTCTTTAGTGGCTTAGAACTTATCTAATATAGTACAAATTTTTTTTAAGGCCTTATAAACGTTATCATGTTCTAACTTTTTATGGGCCTTATTTAAATCATACTCATTTAAATTTTTTAATTTAGATGCTTTTTGAAAAAGCACTTCTCCGTCATCAATCGATTCATTAACTCTATGAATAGTAAAGCCATAATATTTTTCATTATTTATAATCATTCTTTTGTGTGTCATTAATCCTTTATAATTTGGAAGAATAGAGGGGTGAAGATTGATTGTTAGGTTTTTATCGAAAATATTTTTTTTGATTTTTTTCATATAACCAATTGAAAATATTAAATCAGAATTGGTAAAATCAATTATATTTAAATTTGTAACATTCTCATGAATTTTTATATTTTTATCAATTTCTCTTGATTTATTTTTAATATCTTTAATAATATTTTTATTGCTTAAGATCAATGATGGTATGAAATTGGAGTGAGGATCTTTTTGAAGATTAAGAAGAACTTTTAATAAATTAGATCCATAGCCTGAAATAAGGAAGCCAATTCTAATTTTAGATAATTGATCCAATTATTTTAAAATTCCTTCTCTTAATGAATTGAGGTGCAGTTTTTTTATCAACGACAATAGTAAATCCAAAACCACAGTTAAAAACTTCTGATATTTCTTCATTGGTCATACTGGTATATTTTTTGATAAAATTATACTCAATAGGGAGTTTTCTAATATCTAAATCAAATTTTGTTTTAGATGGAAGTGTTCTTTTAAAATTTGCAATTAAACCACCACCGGTTATATGTGCCATAGTCTTAACTTTAAGGATGTCCTTATCATTGAGATGTTTATGGTATAGTTCGGTAGGTCTCATCAAGAAAGTAGATAATTTTTCTTTGCCTATATGGACCTTAGTCGGATTAATTTTATTGTCTTTAATAATTTTTCTAATTAGTGAGTATCCATTAGAATGAAATCCATTTGATTTGATTCCTAATATTAAATCACCCTTTTTTATAATATGTTTTTTAGTCTTTCCTTTTAAAGCAACTAAAAATCCAGCTAAATCAAAATGATTTCCGGTATATAAAGACGGCATTTCTGCAGTTTCACCGCCAATAAGAGCACAATTAATTTTTTTACATGCCTCTGTGATACTCCTTAGTATTTGCAAATATTGACTATTTTTAACTGAGCTACATGAATAATAATCTAAAAAAATAAAGGTTTGCCATTGTTACAAAGTATATCATTTGAACACATGGCCACTAAATCTTGTCCTATCCCTTTATAGCTTTTTAGTTCAGCGGAAAGAATTGATTTTGTGCCCACACCATCAGTAGCAGCACATAAAGTAACATCTTTATTGACCTTATATTCTGCACTAAATCCTAACTTACTGCCTAAAACATTCTTATTATGGCTAGTTTTAATAAATTTTATCGCATTTAGGATTAATTTATCAGTTTTTACTACATCTACGCCTGATTTTTTATATAGTTTGCTCAATGAAATATTTATTTATTCTAATTTTTTTGTTTAACGTTAGCTATGCAAAGAATTTATCAGCATATTATGAAGTTTCTATAAAAAACTTAGACGATAAATTAACACAGAGTCATTTCTCTAATAAAATTAGATCTAATCTCACTTCGCCAGCCATCAATCAAAATGATATGGACAAATACGTGACTAATTTTTTCTATGATAAGCTAAATCAACTTTATAAATTTGAAATTGACATCAATGCACTAACAGAAAAATTAATCTTAGAGAAAATTCAGTTTAATTTTAATTTATTAAATTGTTCTTTGATGGATGATTTCTTTTCTTTTAATTTTGATAATTCGGAAAATAATTGTCCAAAATTTGAAAGCATTTCCTTAGATAACAAGTATTACATCTACATTAGTAATTTTAATATATCTTTAAGAATTAAAGAAGTGAGATCGATTGATGAAAATACTTTAAGAGACATATGGGTTAACTTTTTTTCAATTTCAGAGCCTTACGATAGGGAATACTCTTTAGAATATGATCGCTACTTAGACTTAACTAAAATTATTAATTATCATCCCGAAATTAATTTATATAAGGATAAGAGTATTTTGTTAAAAATTAATCACTTTTATTCAAATGATGAAATTAATTTCCTTTTAGGATTATTATGACACAAAATTTTTTTAATCTGAATACAAAAAATGATAAAAAAATAATCGAGTCTTTTGAAAATAAAAAAATAATTTTTTTATTAAAAAATCTGAATTATAAATTATCTTATATTACAGGTTCTAGCAAATCGGGTAAATCTACTTTGGTGAATAATTTTGGAAAAATACATAATGCAAAAATAATAGTAAATTCAAGTGATTTAAAATTTTCAACAGATGATAAAATATATTTTATTGATCAAAATATTTCTCATTTTGATTCCGAATTATTTTTTCACTTTATCCAAAATATTCTTACTCATGACTGCTTTTTATACATATTCAGTGAATTTGATCACAATCAACAGCCGACTGGTTTAGCGGATTTAGACTCAAGATTAGCACTATTTAACAAATTTAATCTTGAAGAGCCAAGCACTGATTTAATGATTATTTTATTAAGGAAATATTTGGAAATGTATTCAATTTCAATTAATGAATCAATTATCCTTGAATTACCAAAATTTATAGATCGAACCTATTTAGCAGTTTATAATTGTGCTAATGATATTAATCGTTTGCTTTATCAGAATAACCATAATATTAATCTGAGACTCATTAAAGAATTCTACAATGCAATATAGAGATCATTATTTAAATAAAGTTAATAAGACACTAACTGATAAAAAGATAAAAGTTAGCGGTTGGGTCAATCGTGTGAGAGACCATGGCAATTTGCTTTTTATTGACCTCAGGGATTCAACTTCATTATTGCAATGTGTCGTCGATAATAGTTCTAAAATTTTTGATAATTTATCTAAGTTAAAAAATGAAGATGTGATTTCATTGGAGGGTATAATTTCCGATAGAACAATAGAAACTATTAATAAAAATCTTGATACGGGTGAAGTTGAATTAAAAATTGAAAATTTTGAATATTTAAGCAAATGCGTAAGAGCTTTACCTTTAGAAGTTAATTCTGAAAAAGATTATGGCGAAGAAGTTAGATTAAAGTATAGATATTTAGATTTAAGAAGACCTAAAATTGCAAAAAATATCATATTAAGATCCAAGCTTATAGATTTTGTTAGATCTTTTATGAAGAAAGAAGGTTTTATGGAACTTGCGACTCCAATTCTAACTGCTCCTTCACCAGAGGGCGCTAGAGACTATTTAGTTCCGTCTAGAATTCATAAGGGAAGTTTTTACGCTCTTCCACAAGCTCCTCAACAATTTAAACAGCTCTTTATGGCTTCTGGTATTGACCGTTATTTCCAAATAGCTCCATGTTTTAGGGATGAAGATAGTAGGGCAGACAGATCGCCTGGTGAATTCTATCAAATTGATATGGAAATGAGTTTTGCAACTCAGGAACAAGTATTAGAAATTATTAGTAATTTATTATTTGAAACTTTTGATAAATTCAAATTGGAAGGAAAAAAAACTAATTCATTACCTTTTCCAACTTTTTCTTTTAATGAATCTTTAATTGAGTTCGGTTGTGATAAACCAGACTTAAGAAATCCCTTACGTTTAAAAAATGTGACTGAAAATTTTAAAAATTCAGGTCTTAAAATATTCCAAGACTTAATTAATAATCAAGGAGCAATAGTAAATTGCATTCAAGCGAAAGGCTCACAAGGTAAGCCAAGAAGTTTTTTTGACAATCTTAATAAATGGGCAATAGACGAAGGTAAAAAAGGTCTTGGTTATATTAATTTTGAAAACAAAGAAGCTAAAGGTCCTTTAGCGAAAAATTTTAATCCCGAAGCACTAAAAGCTATGATTGAAGAATTTGGATTTAATCAAGAAGATGGGCTTTTATTTGTATGTGATCAGCCATTAGATTCTTATGATTTTGCTTCAAAGGTAATACAAAAATTAGGTATGGATTTAGATTTATTAAATAAAAATGAATATCAATTTTGTTGGATCATTGATTATCCAATGTATGAAAAAAATAGCGTAACAGGTGAGATTGATTTCAGTCATAATCCTTTTTCAATGCCGCAAGGAGGTATGGATGCTCTTTTAAGCAAAGATCCATTAGATGTCTTGGCCTATCAGTATGATATTGTTTGTAACGGAATCGAACTGTCATCGGGCGCTATCAGGAATCATCAACCTGAGGTAATGTTAAAAGCATTTCAAATCGCAGGGTACAAGGAAGAAGACATCAAATCAAAATTTAGTGCTTTATATGAAGCTTTTCATTATGGCGTTCCACCACATGGTGGATGTGCTCCAGGTTTAGATAGAATTCTCATGCTTCTTACTGATAACGAAAATATTAGAGAAGTGATAGCTTTTCCGTTTAATCAAAAAGCTCAAGATTTAATGATGAATGCTCCAGTCTTAGTTGATGAAAAAAATCTAAAAGAATTGGGATTAAAAAA
>CAWUWX010000035.1:0-33047 GCA_963926395.1 uncultured Alphaproteobacteria bacterium | reverse complement strand
GTTACATACCCTTAAACACTCAATGTACTGTTACCTGTTTAACTGATACGACTGAATTTTTTATTGCGGGGGGTATTTACGATAAAAAGCTTGAACCTTTTTTAGTAAAAAAAGAAGAAATTGATAAAGTGCAGTATGGTTCTGACGACACAAAAACACACAGAAAAATCAAACATATTTTAGGTGCTAAGCAGCATGAACAGGTAGGAAGACTTCTTGTGAATGAGCTCTATACTGTAGGAGCAGGGGGCTGGTCTGGATTTCCACCTCACAAACACGATACAGAAAATCTTCCAACTGAGACCAGACATGACGAAGTTTATAATTATCGATTTAATCCTGGAAATGGTTTTGGTGTTCAGGTTTTTCAAAGAGATGAAAATAAAAATGAAGGTTTTGGATATCAGTTATTTGATGGATCTACGATTGCAGTAGATAAAGGCTATCATCCATGCGTGGTAGCACCAGGCTATGAAATGTATTATTTCACAATATTGGTTGGTCAAAGCCAAAGATCTTTAATCCAATATTTTCAAAAGACTCATGCGTACCAACTTGAAACTATACCGGGTATAAAAGATATGATTGCAAAATATAAATGACAATTGCTACCCTAAGTGAAGTTCTAGAACCGGCTAAAAAAAATAATTATGCGGTTGCTGGATTAGTTGTTTTAGGGTGGGAAGACGCAAGGTGTTATGCAGAAGTTGCTGATGAACTTGGACTGCCTGTAATCTTACAAGCTGGTCCAGGCTGTAGAAAAAACACTCCAATTCCTATTTTAGGAAAGATGTTTAGATACCTAGCTGAACAATCTTCTTCCCCAGTTGTTTGTCATATTGATCATGGGTATTCACTAGAAGAATGCCAAATGGGAATTGATAATGGTTTCACTTCTATTATGTATGACGGATCAAAACTGGAATTAAATGAAAATATTGAAAAAACTGCAAATATTGTAGAACTGGGACATAAGGCTGGTATTTCAGTTGAAGGAGAAATAGGTTTTGTTGGATATAACCATGGTAAAGAATCTTTAAAAACTAATCCAGATGAAGCTAAAAAATTTGCAGATGAAACTCGCTGTGATGCAATGGCAATTTCTGTAGGAAATACCCATTTGCAAGTGGATAAGAATACAAATGTAGATATTCAGGATATATTAGCAGTTCAAAATTTAACAGATACAGCTCTTGTTCTCCATGGTGGTAGCGGAATTGATCTCTTGTTAAGAGCTAAAATTGCTAAAGAGACAAATGTTTGTAAATTCAATATAGGAACAGAATTAAGAAAAACTTTTGGTGACTCACTTAGATTCTCATTAAAAAAAAACCCAGATATATTTGATAAGATTCAGCTATTAGACTCAACTGCAAATGATATTAAAAAAGCTACTAAAATAGTTATCGAAAATTTATCAAAAGTTTAGTCAAGAAGACATAATTCCTATATTGTAGATTTATGAAAAGATCTGAAATTAATTATGCGATAAGTAAGGCTAAAATTTTAATTAACGAATACAAATGGGCACTTCCTAAATGGGCTTACTGGAGCAAATCAGACTATGATACCCAGCCTGATATTGCAGATTATTTAAGAAAACATCAGATGGGATGGGATGTAACTGACTTCGGCAGAGGTGATTTTAATAAAGAAGGTATTATTTTGTTTTGTGTAAGAAACGGAATGCAAAATATTGAAAATGAGAAGCCATATGCAGAAAAATTATTATTTATGCAAGAAGATCAGGTTATTCCTTTCCATAGCCATAAGATTAAATTAGAAGACATTATCAATAGAGGTGGTGGTAATTTAGTTTTAGAATTTGTTAAGGTTGATGAACAGAAAAACCCACTTCAAGAAGAAATTAAAGTAATGATTGATGGTGAGTTTAAGATTGTCCAACCTTATGAACCTCTAATTCTTCAAAGAGGGCAGAGTGTTACAGTTGAAAGATTTGTTTATCATAAATTTTATGCAGAAAAAGGGACAGGTATGGCTATGGCTGGTGAAGTTTCTCAAGTTAATGATGATAAAAAAGATAATTACTTTTTAGAACCAGTTGGAAGATTTACAAAAGTTGAAGAAGATGAGCCTATTCTTCACCCACTGTGGAACGAAATCTAAATATGTCGAGAGTTGGCATTATCGCTGCAGGAATATGGTGCGTAGATATTTCTTACAAAATAAATAATTGGCCTGAACAAGGAAAAACTTCCATGATCAATAAACGAATTGATGGTGTAGGAGGTGGACCATCGAATGTACTAACCAATTTAAATTATTTAGGATTTAATTATCCTAAAATTGGCTTGGGATGCATTGGGATAGACAATAATTCAAAAGTAATTATTCAGCATTGTAAGAAGAATAAAATCATTACATCTTATTTGTCAAAACTAAAAAAAATCAGTACTTCATATACTCTTATTATGTCTGAAAAAGAAAAAGAAAGAACATTTTTTCATTATCCGGGCCCCAACGATTATTTAGATATTAAGTACTTACAGCTTACTAAAATTGGTAATTATAAACCAAGAATATTATATGTCGGTTATTTAACATTTTTAGGAAAATTAGATTTATTTAAAAAAAATAAAGAAACTAAGTTAGTAGATCTTCTTAAAAAGTCTCATAAATTAGGAATGATTAATTGTCTTGATTTAGCATCTTATAATCACAAATCTTATGCTCAAATAATAACAAGTGCTCTTAAGTATTGCGATTATTTATTTCTAAATGAAATTGAAGCTGAACTAGCTACAGGAATTAAGCTTCATAGTAAAAATGTTTTTAATAAAAAAAGCGCTGAAAAAGCTATTAAAAAATTATTAAATTTAGGAGTGAAGAAGGCTATAATTCTGCACACGCCAAGTTGGGCGCTTTGGATGGGTGCAGAAGGAGATGCAATTTGGTTAAAATCATTAAAGATTGAGAGTGAAAAAATTAAAAGTACTGTAGGAGCGGGTGACGCGTTTGCAGCCGCCTCTATTTTTGGTATTCATGAAGGTTGGAATCCACGAAACATTCTTAAGAAATCACATGCTGCAGCAAGGTCTATTTTAATGACAGATCAATCAAGCGGAAATATTCCACACATAAAAAAATTATAATTTTAAAACTAGCTCTGTAATAACAGTGTCTTTAGATAAAGTTCTATCAGGTTTGATATTTTTTTTCTGCAATTGATCGTGATAGTATTTAACCCCCTCTAATGGTTGCAAGCCTTCAATAACCATTCTCATTGTTTTAAGAATGAGTTTTTGGTCTTCTGCTAAATTTATTTTTCTTCCAAACAGAGCAACTTTTGCTCCATATTTACTTGCCTTATATAAAAGCTCAAAACAATCTCTTGTTGTCCCTTTACTTCCACCAAGAATACCTACAATTAAATTATTCGGATCATAGCTAGCTAATTCTTCCATGGCTTTTGGTCCATTATAAGCAATCTTTAAAAATAGGGGACGCTCAGCATTGACTTGACCAGCTAAGGTTTTTAAAATGCAATCATTTACATACTCGCCTGTTTCTTTTATATCCAATCCAATATCAACAGGAGAATTAAACACTTCTAAAAAATGCCTTATGTTATGAGTTTGAGCATCTATTCTAAAATCTCTATAAGCGTTTAGCATACTAATATCTAATTCTACATTTCTAGAAAAGGTTATGGAAAATAGACCTAAGTCAGAAAGTTTTTTAATATTTTTCATATTTACTGTTCTAAAAGGCTTGGCAAAATTATTTTGATAAATACCATGTCTTACTCCCCAAATATCACTTGTATCATTAAGTCTTATAGCAGGAGTGACAGGAGAATTTTTAAAAAGACCTTGAGAAATTAATCTTTCAGCATTTGATGCTGACATTAACATTATATCGACTAACCCAGATTTAGTGATGTCTTCCATTGCATTAAGATAACTAGGCAGGGTTTTGAAATTTTTCTTAATCTTACCACTTTTATCACGAATATTACCAGGCGCAGGTACTCCTCCACCCATATCAGCATCTTTAGCATCAGCTATAATAAAATCTTTGGGTAAAAACTTACCTGATTGAAATTTTTTTAATTTTATATCTAAATTTTTTTTCATTAATTTTCTGATAAACTTATATATATTATAAATCAGTTTATTAAATGTCACAAATTAAATCTTCTATTATTGAAAATAAGTTTTTAAGAATTAAAGCTATTAATATAGGAGCTTCTTTATTTGAAGTTTTTTACAAACCTAAAAAAATAAATTTAATTCTTAATTTAGGAAATTATAAAAATTATCTATTACAAAAAGCTTATGTGGGTAGTACTTGTGGTAGGGTTGTTAATAGAATTAGAAATAGTCAATTTAGTATTGGTGTTAGAAAATATAAGTTAGTTGCTAATGAAGGTAAAAGCTCCTTGCATGGTGGTATAGATAATTTTAGTTATCGTATTTGGAAACTTGAAAAACTAAAAAAAAATAAAATTATATATTCATTATTTTCTCCAGATGGAGACGAAGGATATCCGGGTAATTTAAATATCCAATGCCATTACGAAATTCAAGCAAGCAATTTAAGTATTAAATTTTTTGCTAATACTGATAAACCTACTCATGTAAATATTGCAAACCATGCTTATTGGAATTTAGGGAAAATTAATAAAAACATCTTTGGACATGATTTAAAGATTAATTCTTCAATTTATTTACCTAACAAAAAAGATGGCATCCCTAGTGGAGAGTTTAAAAATACAAAATTTTCTATCTATGATTTTAGTGACTATAAAAATTTAGGTAGAAAAATAGCCTTAAAAAAAGAAGGATTTGACGCTAATTATGTTATTAAAAATAATCAAAAGATGGCGTTTGTTGCTTCTCTTAAATCTCAATCATCAAAAATTAGAGCTGATTTTTTTTCTAACCAGCCTGGTTGTCAGCTATATACTTCTCAATTTCTTAAATTCAAAAAGGGGAAGAATACTCTTTCTCCTTTTCAGGGCATTTGTCTTGAAACACAAAAGTATCCTAATGCCGCAAATGAAAAAAAATTTCCTACTACTCTCCTTAAGCCTTTAAAAGAGTATTATAATGAAACAAAAATTAATTTCTCCCATGAAATGTAAGTTTAATTTCATGAATAATATTAAATTATTATATATAATGAACTTATGTATTTAGGAATAGATTTAGGTACTTCCTCCATAAAGTGCCTTTTAATTGATGATAATCAAAAAACCATAGCCTCTTCATCTCATGATTTTACTATTTCAACCCCAAAAAGTGGATGGGCAGAACAAGATCCATCTTTTTGGATTAACGGATTGTCTAAATGTCTTAATGCTCTGAATAAAAATATTGATTTTAAAAACATTTTATCAATTTCTTTTTCAGGTCAAATGCATGGCGCTACTTGTCTAAATGATGAAGGAAAAATTATAAGACCATCAATACTTTGGAATGATACAAGATCTTTTAAAGAGTGTGAGAGTATGATGAATGACAATCCAGATATTATGGATATTACTGGTAATTTAGCTATGCCAGGTTTCACTGCACCTAAAATTGCTTGGATGAGAGAGCATGAGCCAGAAAATTTTAAGGCTATTCATAAAATTTTATTACCCAAAGACTACCTGCGTTTTCATTTAAGTAATGAATATTTCAGTGATATGTCAGATGCTTCAGGAACATACTGGTTGAATGTTGGCGAAAGGAATTGGTCTAAAAAATTATTAGACTTGTGTGATTTAACAGAAGATAACATGCCTCAATTATGCGAAGGAACAGAGCAGACTGGTGTAGTTTCAAAAAAAATTGCCGAAACTTATGGATTTGATTATGGATGTAAAATTATTGGTGGAGCAGGAGATAATGCTGCTGGAGCTCTAGGGCTCGGCTTAATTTCAGAAGGTGAAGGGTCTATATCTTTAGGAACATCAGGCGTGATATTCACACCAACTTCTAAATTCAAAAAAAATTATCATGACGCAACTCACTCATTTTGCCATTGCATACCGGATACTTGGCATCTTATGACTGTTATGCTTTCATGTACTTCGAATATTAATTGGTTCACAGACACATTTAAAATTAGTCTAGAAGATTTATTTAAATATTTTGAAAAAAAGTTTAATTCTGATTTAGATAATTGTCCTTATTACTTACCTTATTTGACTGGAGAAAGAACGCCTATCAATGATCCTTTTATAAGAGGCTCTTTTAATAATATAGGCCTACAAACTAAATTAGATGATATGAGTTACTCTTTAATTGAAGGTATTTCATTTGGTATTCTTGATAATTATCTATCTTTAGAAAAAGCAAATCAAAATCTAGATACTCTTTATGTAATTGGGGGCGGATCTCAAAATGATCAATGGCTTGAAATGATAGCCACTCTTTTACAAAAAAAATTAATTCTTACTAAAGAGTCAAGCTCTATGGCTGCATTTGGAGCTGCACGAATTGCTCTTATTGGTAATAACAACTCAAATTTAAATGAAGTGTTGTATAAGCCAACTATCGTTAAAACTATTAGCCCAAACTCTAATAAATACGAAATGCTATCTAATCGTTTTATGTTATGGAAGAAAATTTATGAGAGTAATAAATCGTTAGCACCATCTTTAAATTAATTTATGAAACACCCAAAATTAAAATTTAATTCTATAGACCAATTAACAAGACTATTATTGAAAAAAATCAAATTAAATCAATCAGGTCGACTGATGGTATGTATTGCAGGAGCTCCAGGATCAGGAAAGAGTCATATATGTAGCTATTTATTAAAAAAAATAAATCATTCAGTAAAGCAATTAGACGTATTTGAAATGGATGGATTTCACTATGATGATAGGATACTTAAAAAAAAGAAATTAATTAAACGAAAAGGTTCTCCGGAAACCTTTGATGTTCAAGGCCTTAAGAGTTTCCTTATTAGGCTAAAAGCCAATAAAGAAAATCAAGTTGTAGTGCCAATATTTGATAGAAAACTTGAGCTCTCAAGAGCATCGGCAAAAATTATTAAAAAGAAAATTCCTCTAATAATCACTGAAGGTAATTACTTACTTTTAAATAAAAAACCATGGAGTGACTTACGGGGCTATTTTGATTTAACTATTATGATTAAGTCTTCTCAGAAAACTTTATCAAAAAGATTAACAGAAAGATGGAAGTCATTTAACTTTTCAAAAGAAATTATTAAGCAAAAAGTATTTGAAAATGATCTACCTAACGCAAAATATGTTTATGAAAATAGTATGACAGCAGATATAGAGTTTACTAATTAGTAGGGGCTTCTTTAGCGCCTGTCATTAGTGCTACAGCATCTGACATAGAATAGTCTTTAGGTTTAACCACACATAATCTTTTGCCTAATCTGTGAATATGAACTCTATCAGCAACTTCAAAAACATGAGGCATATTATGAGAAATTAGTATTATAGGAATTCCTCTAGATTTAACTTCATTAATTAGTTCTAAAACTCTTCTACTTTCTTTCACACCCAGAGCTGCTGTAGGTTCATCCATAATAATTACTTTAGTTCCAAAAGCTGTAGCTCTTGCAACAGCCACTCCCTGCCTTTGACCACCTGATAAAGTTTCTACTTGTTGATTGATGTTTTGAATAGTTAAAAGCCCTAGTTCCGAAAGTTTTTTTCTCGCTAATTCCTGCATTCCTGATTGGTCTAGAACTCTAAAAAACTTACCCATAATTCCTTTTTTATGAATCTCTCTGCCTAAAAACATATTATCAGCGATGGTAAGAGCTGGAGATAAAGCTAAATTTTGATAAACAGTTTCAATTCCAGTCTTACGCGCTTCAATTGGTGAGCTAAAAGTAACTAATTTACCATCTAAATATATTTCTCCTGAGTCTGGCTGTACAGCCCCACAAAGAGCTTTAATAAGTGTTGATTTGCCGGCACCATTATCTCCGATAACACCCAGCACCTCATCTCCGTAAAGTTCTAAATTAGCGTTATCTAAAGCTACAACTTTTCCATATCTTTTATTAACATTCTTAGCTTGTAAAATAGGTTCCATTAATTTGAAACCTTTCTGATCCATTGATCGATACCAACAGCAATTATTATTAAACAACCTAGTGCAAATCTTTGCCATAAAACATCAAGCCCTGCAATAGAAAGACCTGAACTAAAAACTCCAACAATTAAAGCTCCAAATAAAGCGCCAACAATTGACCCTCTTCCACCAAATAAAGAAGTACCCCCAATCACGACAGCTGTTATAGAATCAAGATTACCTTCATAGAAACTTGTTGGAGATACAGATCCAACACGTCCAATTGAAACCCAAGCACCAATTGCCAAAATAACACCCGCAACAGTATAAACTGATAAGAGAATTCTATTAGTTCTAATTCCCGATAGCTCGGCAGCTTCTTTGTCATCTCCAACGGCATAGACATGCCGACCCCAGGCAGTTTTATTGAGAACAAACCACAGAACCACGAATATAAGTATCATTAGAAAAGAACCGTAAGTAAATTGTGCGCCATATATATTTACTCTCTCTCCAAAAAAATGAAGAAGTGGTGCAAAATCTTCTATATCCCTTCCTCTAATGGACTGAGAGCCACTAAAAAATATTACTAAAGCAAAAAAGACATTCCAAGTTCCTAATGTAACTATGAAAGGCGGCAGTCTAAATTTAGTAACTAACCATCCATTAAAAGCGCCGCATAGAGCTCCAACTGCAATGCCAATAAGAATAGCGAAGTAAGTAGGTACGCCCATTTGAACAGAAAGTTTTCCCATAAATACAGAACAAAGAACCATTATAGCTGCAACACTTAAATCAATACCTGCAGTTAAAATAATTAGGGTTTGAGCGGCAGCTAAAATACCAACGATTGTTACTTGTTGAATGATTAAAGATAAATTAAAAGCAGAAAAGAATTTCCCTCCAGCTATTAATCCAAATGTTATAACACTTAATATTAATATAATTACAGGAACCATTGTTGGATTCCCATGAAGAAAGTTTTGAATTTTTTTGAGTGTGTTTGGCTTTTCAATTTCAAACGTATGATGATCTTGATCCTTAGACGCAATTTCTTCTTGGAAATTCGGCTGCTCTTTTAAATCTTTTGAAATATCACTCATATATATTTACTTAAAAATATATAGGGTGGCAAAAACCACCCTATATAAATAAATATTATCTTATTAGCCCCAACATCTATCCATACCTTCTTTGGTATCGATAGAAGGAACTCCTGAAGCGGGTTGATCTGTTACTAGATTCACACCTGTATCATAAAAATCTAAACCAGGTGTATTTGCTGGCTTAGTTCCATTTTCAGCCCAAGCTTTAATAGCTTCAACTCCAAGAGATGCCATTAAAAGTGGATATTGCTGTGAAGTAGCACCAATAACACCATCTTTTACGTCTTTAACTCCTGGGCAACCGCCATCAACAGAAACAATTAAAATTCCGTCATCAGCTTTACCGGCTGCTTTTAATGCTTCGTATGCTCCTGCTGCTGCAGGCTCATTAAGTGTATAAACAACATTGATATCCGGATTCTTTTGAAGAAGTTTTTCCATTGCGTTTCTTCCGCCTTCTTCATTACCATTAGTAACTTCGTTACCAACTATTCTAGAATCAGTTTCATCGCCCCATTTGGTAATATCTTTAGTATCAATTCCAAATCCAGTTAAGAAACCCTGGTCTCTTAGAACGTCAACAGATGGTTGACTAACGTTTAAGTCCAACATTGCAATCACAGCTTTTGATGTATCACCAAAAGAAGCCGCAGCCCACTCACCAATAAGTTGACCAGCTTTAAAGTTATCAGTAGCAAATGTTGAGTCAGCTGCTCCGATTGGCTCAAGAGGAGTATCAAGGGCAATGACTAATAAGCCATTGTCTTGAGCTTGTCCAAGAACAGTTGTGATAGCTTTAGTATCAGACGCCGCAATTAGAATTCCTTTGGCACCTGAAGCGATACAAGTTTCAACAGCTCTAACTTGAGTTTCGTGATCTCCATCAATTTTACCAGCATAAGTTGAAAGTTTAATACCAAGTTCATCAGCTTTAGCTTTAGCTCCTTCTTTCATCTTAACAAAAAAGGGATTAATATCAGTTTTTGTAATTAAACATGCTTCGATTTCTGCAGCGTAAGTAGGTGCTGAGATAAATACAGAAGCAGCAATTACAAGTAAACTAGTTTTTAGTTTGTTCATGTAAATCCTCCTATAGATTTTAATTAAGATATTTTATTATGAATCTTAATAAATTTGAAGTATTTTAATATCTATTATGGATAATAAGTACTTTGACAATATACCTAAAATAGAGTTCAAAGGCATTCAATCCGTTGACCCTCTATCATTTAAGTATTATGACGCCTCAAAAATAGTTTTAGGTAAATCCATGGAAGAAAATCTGAGAATAGCCTCTTGTTACTGGCATTCTTTTAGCTGGCCGGGCGGTGACCCGTTTGGAGGTCCTACTTTTGAGAGACCTTGGATGCAAAAAGGTGACGCTATTGAAATGGCTAAGTTAAAACTTGAGAATGCTTTCGATTTTTTTGAAAAATTAGGTCAACCTTATTTTTGTTTTCATGATGCTGATATAGCTCCAGAAGGATCAAATTTTGCTGAAACTGAAACTATTCAAAAAACAATTGTTGATGCAATTCAAAAAAAAATTGAAGATGGAAATACAAAACTTTTATGGGGAACTGCAAATATGTTTAGCCATAGAAGATATATGGGTGGAGCAGCCACCAATCCTGATCCTGATGTTTTTAAGTATGCAGCAGCACAAGTAAAAATGTGTATGGATAATACAAAACAACTAGGCGGTCAAAACTATGTTCTTTGGGGAGGGCGCGAAGGTTACGAAACTATTCTTAATACTAATATGAAACAGGAGCTTGATCAGTTAGGAAGATTTATGCAAATGGCAGTTGAGCATAAGCATAAAATTGGATTTCAAGGTCCTTTGTTAATTGAGCCTAAACCACATGAACCGACTAAACATCAATATGATTTTGATGCTGCAGCCGTTTATGCTTTTTTGCAAAAACATAATTTAGAAAAAGAAATTAAACTTAATATAGAGGTTAATCATGCAACTTTGGCGCTTCATAGTTTTGAGCATGAAATAGCCTACGCATTTGCTAACGACATATTCGGAAGTCTTGATATTAATCGTGGTGATCCTTTAATAGGATGGGATACAGATCAATTCCCTAATAGTGTACAAGAGTTGCTGATGCCTTTTTATTATATTTATAAAAATGGAGGCTTGGGTTCTGGAGGATTAAATCTTGATGCAAAAATTAGAAGACAATCAATAGATCCTGAAGATTTATTCTATGGTCATATAGGTGCAATGGACACGTGTGCAAAAGCTCTTTTAGCAGCTGAAAAGATGATTAATGATGGAGAGTACGATAAATTTATTAAAGAGAGATATGGTAAATGGGCATCAAGTGATGCTATTGCTGAAAATCAATCTTTAGAAGCAATTCACGCAGAAGTTATTAACAAAGATATCAATCCACAACCAAAATCTGGTCGTCAAGAATTTCTTGAAAATCTTGTTAATAGATACTTAGATTAACTTTTAAAGGAGCGCTGTAATATTAATATGAAGTATAGAAAATTTTCTAATTTAGATTGGAGTGTATCTGAAATAGGACTTGGTTGTTGGGCTATAGGTTCTGAGTGGGGCGATGTTTCCGAAAACGATGCTAGACAGACACTTAAAGCTTCTTTAGATCAAGGTGTAAATTTTTTTGATACTGCAGATGTGTATGGTGATGGTCGTAGTGAAAAATTTGTTGGAGAATTAATAAAATCCACATCAGAAAAAATTTATGTTGCCACTAAAACTGGAAGAAGGCTAGATCCTCATAATGCTGAAGGTTATAATATTAATCAAATTGAACCTTTTGTTGATCGCTCACTTTTAAATCTTGGTGTAGATTGTATTGATTTGATGCAGTTACACTGTCCTCCAACTGAATCTTATTCAAATTTAGAAACCTATTCTATGATGGACCAACTAGTAGAGAAAGGTAAAATTCAATACTATGGTGTAAGTGTTGAAACGGTTGAAGAAGCATTAGAGGCTATCAAATACCCTAATGTTAAAAGTGTTCAAATGATCTTCAATATTTTTAGACAGAAACCTTCTGAGAAATTCTTTATGGAAGCTGCGAAAAAAAATATAGCTGTGATTGTAAGAGTTCCATTAGCTAGTGGTTTGTTAACTGGAAAAATGAACATGAAATCTCAATTCCCTATTAATGATCATCGCAATTATAATATAAAGGGAGAAGCTTTTGATGTAGGCGAAACTTTTTCCGGTGTTCCATATCATAAAGGTATTGAGGCGGTTGAAGAATTAAAAAAAATTATTCCTGAAGGTTTTACTTTAGTTGATATGTCTCTTAAATGGATTCTTTCCCACCCAGAAGTAACAGTTGTTATTCCAGGAGCTAAAAATTCAGATCAGGCTCAATTAAATACTAAAGCTTCAGATCAACACTCAATTGAAAATTTAATGAATCAAATTCAAGAAATTTATACCAATATAATTAAGCCCGATGTTCATCATCGATGGTAGCTATTTAAATGAGAAGACGTCTTAGATTAGGAATGATTGGAGGTGGACAGGGAGCTTTTATTGGAGCTGTTCACAGAATTGCATCAAGAATTGACGATCAGTATGAGCTTGTAGCTGGAGTTTTTTCCTCTAATCCTGATGTGTCTAAAAGTTCTGCTAATGAACTTAGAGTTGATCCTGATCGTAATTATAAAAATTACGAAGAGATGGCGGAGAAAGAATCTCAAAGAGAAGATAGAATTGATGTGGTTGCAATTGTAACTCCTAATCATCTTCATCACGATCCTGCAGTTTGTTTTTTAAATAAAGGCATCAATGTTATTTGTGATAAACCATTAACTCTTAATTTAAATGAAGCTCATTCATTAGTTGAGGTAGTTGAAAAAAGTGGCGCTCTTTTTGCTTTAACTCATAATTACACCGGATATCCTATGGTTCGTCAAGCAAGGGAGATGATCAAAAATAATGAATTGGGTCCCATAAGACTTGTGCAGGCAGAGTATGCTCAAGATTGGTTAACAACAAATTTAGAAACTAATCATAAGAGTGATGGTTATAAGCAAGCATCTTGGAGAACCGATCCAAAAAGATCAGGGGTTGGTGGTTGTATAGGAGATATAGGTACTCACGCTTTTAATCTTATTTCTTTTATAACTGAATTAGAATTAAAAGAATTATCAGCAGATCTCACAAGTTTTGTTCCGGGGAGAGAACTTGATGATAACGCTCAAGTTATGCTGAGATTTAAAAGTGGCGCCAAAGGTTCTATTTGGTCTAGTCAAGTCGCAACAGGCAATGAAAATGGTCTAACTATAAGAGTGTACGGAGAAAAGGGTGGAATTTCTTGGAATCAAGAAAATCCAAATTATCTAAAATACTCATCATTGAAAAAACCCAGCGTAATCCTATCAAGATCAGGTCCTGATATACACGCAATCTCAAAAGACGCTTCTCGTATTCCTGCTGGTCATCCTGAGGGCTATCTGGAAGGATTTGCTAATATATATAATGATTTTGCAAATGCTTTATGGGAAAAAATTGAAAAGGGAAAGGTAGTTTCGAGTTATATTTATCCTGACGTATATGACGGTTTAAAAGGAATTAAATTTATAGCAAAAACAGTGGAATCAAGTACATCCAATTGTATTTGGGTAAAGTTTTAAACTATAGGGGCGCGATTTGATATTACATTTAATGTCAAATCAGAAACTCACCTTCTTCTTCAACATTTAAGTAATTTTCTTTTTAAATTTAATCCCAATAATTAGACCATATTTTTTATCATTTTTATTTTTAATTATTAGATCTGCGTTATGGATTTCACAAATTGCCTTTACCATAGATAAACCTAAACCATAACCTCCACTTTCTGATTCCCTTCTAAGTCTGTACATTGGTTCAACCACTCTCGTCATTTTATTTAAAGGTATTCCAGGACCTTCATCTTCTATGAGAATCTCATCTGGACCAAAAGTTATTGTTATTGTTGTCGCCGGCTTAGAGTATTTTAAAGCATTTTGTATTAAGTTTGTTACCAAAATAAAAATTAAATCTTTATCCAATTTAATTTTATTACCATCAATAGAATTATAAATAACATTAAATCCTTTATCTTCAATTACAGGATCATAGGTTTCAAAAATTTCTTTCCCATAATCAATTAATTTAATTTTTTTTAAATTTTTTCTTTCTGATCCACTTTGAATTCTTGCGATTTTTATAATTGTGTCAAAAATATTTATTATATGGTCTATTTGTAAAATTGAAGCCTTGATGGATTTTTTATTAATTTTATTTAATGAAATTTTTTGCTCTAAATTTAATCTAAGAGAAGTTAGGGGTGTTTTTAACTCATGAGCTAAATTAGCAGACTGATTTTTAAACTGGTCCATTAAGTTTTCTAATTGCTGTGTTGTCTCGTTTATAGAATTAGAAACTCGAACTAAATCATCATTTCCTTTAAGTCTAATTCTAGTTTTCAACCTCCCTGACTTTATGTAATGTAAATTTTTTTCAATATTAGATATTTTAATTTGAGTGTTTCTGGCGATACTAAAAAGCCCAACGGTAATAAAAATTATTGAAAAAATAAATGACACTAAAAAGATTTGGTTAATAGTATTTTTAATTTGAATTTGATTAATAAGAGATTGTGCCGAAACAAATAAATCTTTATTAATCTTTGATATTAAGGCTCGAGAACTAAATTTTTGTCCATTTTCTCCAATTAATTCAATATTATGATAGCCTTCGCTTAAGCTAATTATTTTATCTGGAAAAATAGCACCATTAACTATTCTTCCTACATAAGAGTATGAATCTGGAATAATCATATAGTAATTATCTTTTGAAGATCTCAGCGTAAGTTTTTTTTCTGATTGCCAAACAAGACTTATAGATTGTATAT
The DNA here is from genome assembly GCA_963926395.1 of uncultured Alphaproteobacteria bacterium. Lineage (GTDB taxonomy): Bacteria > Pseudomonadota > Alphaproteobacteria > HIMB59 > HIMB59 > HIMB59. Next base: position 18,050 of record CAWUWX010000035.1, on the reverse strand, counting down.
CGTAAGATAATTTTTTATCTATATTTTCAATTATATTTTTCTCTATAAATAAATTTATAATAAACCAACAAAGTAATAAAATAATTGTATAAATATTTATTAAAATAAAAGCTTGTCTTATCGCTGACATTCGCCAGTATTTTTTGTAAAGGCTACTTAGATTGGTAAACATAACCAGAACTTCTAATTGTCTTAATTAAACGATCTTTGAAGGGCTTCTCGATTTTGGACCTCAGTCTACTAATATGAGTCTCCACTATGCTTGTTGTGGGGTCATAATTTATATTCCAAACTAATTCCAAAAGCATAGATTTAGTTAGTTTTTGTCCTTCAAAGCGAATAAAATACTCTAGGAGCATTAGCTCCTTGTTGTTAAGTTCGATTTTTCTTTTTTGCCTAAAGCACAATCTATTTGTTAAATCTATTTCTAGGTCCCCAGACTTTAAATTATCATTTGAGTTTTGATTCCTTTTGAAGGAATTTCTTTTATGAAGAGCATTTATTCTTGAAATTAATTCTTCTAAAGCGAAAGGCTTAGACAGATAATCATCTCCCCCTGCGTCAAAGCCTTGAACTCTATTCTCAATGTCATTAAGAGCAGTTAAAAAAATAGTTGGTGTGTCAATCCCTTGATCTCTAATTTTTTTAACCATTGTAAGACCGTCTAAACCGGGAACCATTCTATCAATTATCATTATTTCATAATTGATTTTTAAGCCAGCGATTAAGGCCTTATCTCCATCTATAAACAAATCCACCGAATTGCCCATCTCGTTTAAATTTTTTTTTAACCAGGGTCCCAAAGACCTATCATCCTCTAATAATAAAATTTTCATAAACCGACCCTAATTTAATCCAAATCTTTCAATTCTTACAAAATTGTAAAGTTAAATATATATGCATCATTGACATATAATATAATATTTAGACATAAAATGTCATAAAAAGGAGGAATTTTATGAAATCAATACTTTCAAAGATTGTTGCAGTTATTTTTCTTACAGTAATTGCTTCTACTAACTTATATGCGGATAAAATCCGTATAGCACTAGCTGAAACACCATCAGATGAATTAGCGGCTTTTTTCGTTGCTCTTGATCGTGCTAAAGTAAACGGTTTAGATTATGAATGGACAGCTTTTGCTGATGAAGAATTAGCTATCCAGTCTATTTTAAGTGGTCAAATGGATATCGGTTTCGGTACTCCTTATTCAGCCATGCAAAAATCTAAAGCACCAATTAGAATTATTTATCAATTGTCTAAATTAAAGTTTTTCCCAGTAACTTCGAAAGAGTTTAATAAGCTTGAAGATTTAAACGGCAAGCCTATTTTACTTCATTCACGTGGTGGCGGAACGGATTCAATTGCTAATGTTATCGAAGACAAATTAGGAATTAAGTTTGGAGATAGATCTTATATCTCCGGTTCTTCTAATCGTGTTGCGGCTTTATTAGCTAATCAGGCAAATGCAACAATTATCGATTTATCTAATAAGAACAAAGTAATGGCAGCACATGGTGATAAATTTAACACACTGCCTATGTTTGATGTAGATGCTAGTGATGAAGCTTTATTTGCTAATCTTGATTGGATTAAATCTAATGCTGATGATGTAGATATTTTTGTAAAAGCTTTATTAAGTGTTTATAGAGATATGGCTAAAGACCCTACAATTATCAGAAGAGAAACTAATCCTGATGGACCGATCGGTGAACTTCCAGCTGAAATTTTAGCAGAGCTTGACGGCTTCTATGCTGATGCTGTTGCTGGTGGTCTTTATGATATCAATGGTGGTGGAGAAAAAGCTGCAAATGCTGATATGGAATGGTATCAAAAAGCTGGACAACTTACAGGTGACCTAGCTGATTTAGATATCAATGACTTTTGGTATTTAAAACCTCTTCAAGACGCTAACTAATATTTATTAAAAGTTGGCTGCTGAATTTATTTAGCAGCCAACTTCAAAAAAAAGGAATTCAATGCTATCACGATCTCTTTTTCTAAAATTATTATCAGGAGCTTTAATATTTGGTGCTTGGGAATACGCAGGTAGGACTGGAGTAAATTATGCTTTACCTACTTTCTTAGAATCCATGAAAGCACTTTTTGATATGACTGTGAGTGGATTAATTTTTGAAGCTTATGCCGATACATTAAGACCATTAGCGATAGGAGTTTTGATATCTTCTTTTATAGGAGTTGGAATTGGAGTTTGGGTTGGTTTAAGTGAAAAATTTGATTGGATGTTTTCTCCAATTTTTATAATTATGCAAGCTGCTCCGTTAGCTGCATTAATACCTTTGCTAATTATGGCTTATGGAATTGGCCTTACTTCAAAAGTTTTTGTTGTCTGTATTATGGCTATGCCTGTCATCGTTTTAAATACAAGCGGCGCTGTTAAGAATACACCTTCTTCTGTTAAGGAAATGGCCCGATCTTTTCTAGGAAGTGAGAAAGATGTTATTTTAAAAATAATTATTCCTGCAGCATCTCCGGTAATTTTTGCAGGATTAAGGTTGGGTGTTTCAGCCGGTTTTATTGGAGCAATTTTAGCAGAATTAAAAATTACACCAACAGGAGTGGGAGACATTATTTCCTATAGCCGTATGACTGCCGACTATCCAAGTATGTATGCTGCAATTTTTTCAATTATTTTATTAGCAGTTTTATTTTTAAATCTTTTGGAAAAAATTGAAAATTATTTATTTAAAGGAAATAACCAAGGGTATGTTTCGTAAATTATGAGAAGGGAAATAAGATTTTATGACTAAAGAAATTTTAGAAAACGCTGTTAGCGTTAAAGGCGTATATAAAAATTATGGAGAAGTGGAGGCATTAAGAGATATGTCTTTAGATTTTCCTAAAGGTCAGCTGACTTCCTTATTGGGCCCTTCTGGTTGTGGTAAGACAACATTGCTTAAAATTATCGCAGGCCTTCTTCCAGCTACTCAAGGGGAAGTTATAGTTAATGGCAAGGTTGTTACAAAGCCTGGACCTGACCGTGCTTTTGTATTTCAAGATTTTGCTCTGATGCCTTGGGCAAATGTAATTAGAAATGTTGCATTTGGTTTAGAGCTTAGAGGTGTTGGTAAAGTAGAGCGTGAAGAAATTGCATCTAAATATATAGGTAATGTAGGGCTTAAAGGTTTTGAATATAGTTTCCCTCATGAGTTATCTGGCGGTATGAGACAGCGCGTAGGATTAGCTAGAGCTTTAAGTGTAGACTCACCTGTGTTGCTAATGGATGAGCCTTTTTCTGCTGTAGATGAACAAACAAGGAGAAAATTCCAAGAAGATTTACTTAACTTAGTAAAAAATGAAAATAAAACTTTTATCTTTGTAACTCATTCAATTGAAGAAGCTGTTTATGTATCAGATCAAATTGCCCTTCTTCTACCGCGACCTAGTAGAGTTTCTGAAATAATTAAACCGAGTGGGTTTAGACATAAAGATGTGGACAGTATTCGCAAAGATAGTGAATATTTAGATACTGTAGAAAGTATATGGAAGTCTCTTAGGACTTACGTTGAGTAAGGTTTATTAATGTACTTATTTGGATATAAATTACCTGGAATGTCATCTTTGTTAATTTGGGGATTGCTTTGGGAGATAGCGGGGCAAATGGAAGTTTCATTTTTTCTACCGGCTCTATCTGCTATTTTTTCTACTCTATTAGAAATTTATCACACAAAAGTTTTTCTCCGTGCTTTATATGAAACTGGTTATTCATTTTGTGCGGGAGTATTTTTTGCAGTCTTCATTGGCGTTCCTACAGGTATTTTAATGGGAAAAAATCGATTTTTAGATGAGCTTTTACTACCTTGGGTTAATGTTTTTATGAGCGCGCCCTTAACAGCTTTAGTTCCAATTCTTATGGTGCTTTTTGGGTTTGGATTAAAGTCTATTATTATTACAACAACGTTATTTGCAATATGGATTATCATTTTAAATTCAAGGGCAGGGGTAATGCAAATTAACAGATCATTAGTGGATATGGCTAATTCTTTTGGTGCATCACCATTAGACGCACTAATAAAAATTTATTTCTGGGCGGCGTTACCTGAAATTTTAGGTGGACTTCGTATCGGATTTATAAGAGCGGTTAAAGGAGTTATCATAGCTCAACTATTAATTTCTATAGTTGGATTTGGTGCACTATTTGAATTGTATTCATCAAGATTTTTGATGACTCACTTCTGGGCCGTCATATTAGTTTTGTTTGCTTTAGCCTTCACATTATCGGAGCTCTTAGGGATGCTTGCCAGAAAAGTGGACTACTATGCTTCAAAACGCAGTCAATAAACAAAGGAGAAAAAGAAATGAGTAATTTAGTAATTCCTGCACCAAAGCAGATAACAATTCCTATTCATGGTAGTGACCAAGAATTTCCAGTGAGAAGAGTTTATTGTATTGGTCGCAACTATGCAGCACATACGATTGAAATGGGGTTTGATCCAGACAAGGAGCCACCATTCTTTTTTCAAAAAAATACTGATAATATTGATACTACAGGAGAGTTTCCTTACCCACCTGAGTCGCAAGATGTACATTATGAATTAGAACTAATAGTTGCTTTAAAAAGTGGTGGATCCAATATTACTGAAGCAGAAGCTTATAATCATATCTATGGTTTTGGTATTGGTCTTGATATGACGAGAAGAGATTTACAAGGAGTTTGTAAGAAAATGGGACGTCCTTGGGAAATTGGTAAAGCCTTTGAAAGGTCAGCGCCAATGGGTAAATTAACTCCTATGAGTGAAGTCGGTAACATGGAAAAGGGCAATATTAATTTAACAGTTAATGGCGAAGTTCGTCAAAATGGAGATTTAGATATGATGATTTGGAAAATACCTGAACAGATTGCTCATTTATCTAAGTTTTATGATATTAGCGCCGGAGATTTAATTATGACGGGAACTCCAGCGGGAGTTGGCCCGATTGTTAAAGGTGATAAATTGATTGGAAAAATTGATCATCTTGAAACAATTGAAGTTATTGTCGTTTAACAAAAATTCAAAATGTCTTATTAGATGAGGCGCTAGATTGAGCAATATACTTTATGAAGCTTTGCTAGAGCCTCATCTAAATAATGATAAAGTTTTTTTAGTACATGACGACAACAGTCAAACTACCTATAGGGAATTTTTAGAACTTGCATCTACAGTAGCTCATCAATTAAGTGAGATAGGCATACAACCTGATGATAAATTAATTGTTAAGGCCTCTAAATCAAAATACTCCTTAGCTCTTTACGCGGCTTCAATTTTAACAGGTTCAATTTATATCCCTCTTAATACAACATACACTTTAGTAGAAACAGAATATTTTATCAAAGATGCGAAACCATTGTTTATTATTTGTGATGATAGTTCTGCTAAAGAGTTAGAAAAAATATCTTCTAGTGTTGATGCTAAAATTTTAATTCTTAATGATGATGGTTCGGGATCACTAACTAATGATCTAGATCTTTTTCCTAATTATTTTAAAGCTGTTGACCGTAATGCAAATGATTTAGCTTCATTGCTTTATACATCAGGAACAACAGGCCAATCAAAAGGTGCTATGTTAACTCAAGAAAATTTATTATCTAATTCACAATCTTTATGTCTGCTATGGAAAATAAATGAGAAAGATATTCTTATTCATGCTCTCCCTATTTTTCATACTCACGGATTATTCGTTGCTGTTAATACCTCTTTATTATCTGGTGCCACAATAAGATTTATCAAAAATTTTAATTTAGATTTAATTATAGAAGCAATACCATCTTCAACAATCTTAATGGGAGTCCCTACTTTTTATACAAGGCTTTTAAAAGATAATAGGCTAAATAGCGAACTCACAAAAAATATGCGCTTATTTATTTCTGGTAGTGCTCCCTTGATGACAGAAACTCATATAGAGTTTGAAAAAATTACAGGACATCAAATTCTAGAACGTTATGGGATGACTGAAACAAATATGAATTCTTCTAATCCATATAATGGCATTCGTAAACCAGGCACAGTGGGATTACCTCTCAATGATATTGATATTATTATTACGAACCCTGATACTGGAGATATTTTAAATCAAGGTGAAGTAGGAATGATTGAAATCAAAGGACCAAATATTTTTAAAGGTTATTTCAACATGCCAGAAAAAACAAAAAAAGAATTTCGCCCTAATGGATATTTTATTACTGGAGATATGGGAATATTTGATGAAGATGGTTATTTGACAATAGTCGGTAGAGAAAAAGATCTTATTATTTCAGGAGGATATAATATCTATCCAAAAGAAATTGAAGATACAATTAATGAATTAGGGGAAGTGTTAGAATGTGCTGTGGTAGGAGTTCCGAATGAAGATTTAGGGGAGGTTCCTATAGCAGTAATCGTAACAAGTTCTAGAAAAAAAGAAAAAGATTTGGAAAATATTAAAAAAAATATTCAATTAAAATTAGCTAAGTTTAAAAATCCTCATAGTTATTTTTTCATTGATGAGTTACCAAGAAACACAATGGGAAAAGTTCAAAAAAATAAATTAAGAGATGATTATTCTTAATTTTTAATTATGAATATGGACATCCCAACCCAAGTAGTTTTCACAAGCTTCAGATAAAATTTTCTGAGTTTTTGAAGCATTCATCACTACATGATGCTCAAAACCATTATTACAAACATAACGCATTAACTCCTGCAACTTATCAACTTCGGCAACAGCCCTGGTTCCAAAAGTATTTAGAGGATCATCTGTGAGTTTCCCCTCTCCAAAATAAGCTTTGATTTTCCCAAGGTTATCATCTGTAGAAATTCTTCCAAATGTGAGAGCACTGGCAGGTGCCCTTCCGTCAAGAGCCCCATGTGTATGTTCTTCACCTACAATCGTTCCTAAGATAGGAGCTGTACTCAACTTAATATCAGGTAAAAAAGATTTAGCCCAGTTACCACAATGAAATAAAACGCATTTATTTTCATCTGTATCGTAATTATTATTCCAGTCCACTAAAGCGCTTGGTGATTTTGATGCTAACTGCATAGCATACATTGTCAGAGTTCCTGTAACATCAACTTCACAAGCACTCGGTAACATATTTTCACTCATAATACTCATTGAAGTGCATACATTGCAGCCATAATTCTCTTGTACGCTAGTCCAACATTGAATAGCTGTAGCATCTAGTTGATGCTCTTCTACAAAATGATTGAGAACCACATCCATTGTTGCTAGTTGGAGTAATTTATCATCTGGGGTAAGATTAGTATCAGCATAAGATTTAATTTTATCCATCGCATGAGAAACTTCTTTATCCTTAGCGGTTAGTTTTTTCGTTCTACCTAGGATTTCAGATAAATCAATCGTTGTGACGCTAATGCCATTTCTTTCAAGAATTTTTTCACTATACCTCACTGTATTGAAAGCATTAGGTCTGGCCCCAATAGCACCAATACGAACTCTACTCATTCCTTTTACAACTCTGCAAACAGAAACAAAATCAATAAGTTCTTTTTGAAAATCTTCTGAATTTGGATGAATAACATGATTATTGGTAAGAGTGTATTTGATACCATATTGATATAAATTATTGCATACTGATATTTTACCACAGTAAGCATCACGTCTATTTCTCACTTCAAGTTTATTAAGATCGTCTGGATAGGCTTGAACAAGAACAGGCACATTCAATCCTGATAAACGAATAGTATCAGCTACACCTTTCTCATCACCAAAATTAGGAAGAATAACTATAATGCCTTCAATTTCATTATTATGCGATTTAAATAATTTTGCACATTTTTCAGCATCTTGAAAAGTTTCAACACCTCCTAGTTTTGTATCATTGTCGTTTAGTAAAATAGGTTTAATTTTGTGATTTTTAAAAATTTCTAATAAATCATTTCTGGCTTCTGTTACTAAATGGTCAGGAAAAAAATTCCTATTTCCAATTATTATTCCCAATGTGGATGTATTCATAACTATTCCTCTCAATGCAATATCTTTATTATAAAAATTTTATTTACATAATTATATAAAATTAATTAATTTTCTTAATACGAATGTACTAGTGAAAACCCTTAGTTAATCAATTATTCTAAATATTAATATAATGTTTATCTATTATTTCTTTCCATGTTTCAAAATTTTCATAAGATTTCTTATCCACGGTAGGAAAAAATGACTTAGTTTCCACAGCGTATTTCTTTAAGTCTTCAAAATCATTCAATATATTTGAGGATAACAAACCTTTTAATAATGAACCATAGACCGACATATCTGCAAACAAAGGAATTTTTATTTCTTTATTAGTTAAATTAGCAATTAGTTGAATTAAAAAATCATTATTACTCATGCCACCTTCAATAATAATTTTAGATATATTAATATTTTCTGAATCTTGAAGATATTCAAGATAAACAACAATTTGATAAGCTACTGATTCAAGTGAAGCACGAACTAGATGTTTATAATTAGTTGCGGCTGATATGCCATAATACATTGCTTTAGCATTGGGTAGCCAATATGGAGCACTTAATCCTGCAAATGCCGGAATTAAATAAACTCCTCCATTATCAGGAATTTCTAATGATATTTTTTCCGATTCTTCAGGGTTATTGATAATTTTTAAATTGTTTTCCAACCAAGAGATTGTAGCTCCAGCAAAAGCATTGAGACATTCATAGGCAAACATTTTATTACCTTGGTAAACATAGGAAAGAGTAGTGAGTGCATTATGAGAAATTTTTAAATTATCACCAATATTAGTTAGTATGTTACTTCCTGTACCTAAATTAATTCTCGTGTCCGCTATATTGAAACATTGTGTTGAAAAAAAAGAACCTTGCGCATCCCCTATAACTCCATGAATATTAATTTCCTCATCAAATATTTTTTCAAAATTCGTTTTTCCAAATTTTGATCCACTTTCTTTCACCATGGGGAGTTTTACTTTATTTAAACCAAATAATTTTTTTAAATCATCGTCCCAATTTAAGTTATTGCAATTAAATAAAAGTGTCCTCGATGCATTTGTAACATCTGTAGAATATTCTTTACCATTTGTAAGTCGGTACAATAAGTACGTATCCATAGTTCCAAATAAGGCATCGCCTTTCTCAACTTTATTTTTAATACCCTCTTCATTATCAAAAAGCCATTTTAATTTTGATGCAGGAAAGTATGTATCTAATTTTAATCCAGTTTTAGAATTTATTAATTTTATATTCCTATCTTCTTTAGATAATTCATTACATAATTTTTGACCTCTTCTGCATTGCCAGACAATAGCTTTGTGGAGTGGTTTCCCAGTAAACCTATCAAATACAACAAATGTCTCTCTTTGATTAGTAATGCTAATAAATTCAGGTATTTCATTTAAGTTTTTTTTTAGATCTTTTATTATGGAGATTAAATTATTATAAATTTCATCAGCATCGTGCTCAATATAACCATTTTCTGTATAAAATTGTTCATGTTTTTTTGAAATTTTATTTATAACTTTTAAATCATTGTTAAATATAAAAACTGTTGTGGATGAGGTGCTTTGATCTATAGATAAAAAACTCATTTATCGATCATAATTTTTGCAAGTCTAGATAATTTTTTAGGTTCCATATCATAGTAATCCAAGACTTCAGATTGAGACCCATTGATCATATATTCATCAGGAATTCCTAGTATTTTAAAATTAATATTAATTTTTTCTTGAGCGATTATGCTTGCACACATCTCTCCAAGCCCTCCATAAACGCTATGTTCCTCTAATGAAATTAAAACTTTTGCATTACTAATTGCTTTTAAAAAAGTATCTTTATCGAAAGGCTTTATTGTATGCATACTAATTACCGTAGCATTCAAACCTTGTTCTTTTAAAATCTGACTTGCTAAATAAGCCCTTTGAACCGTTTCCCCAGTTGCTATAAAAGCTATTTCTTCACCTTGATTAATAATTATAGCTTTACCAATTTCAAATTTTTGCCCTTCTTTATGAAGATTAAGTGTTGGTTTTTTTCCATATCTAATAAAAAGAGGTTTATCGTAATTTAAAGATTTTTTAATTACTTCAGAGGATTCAAAATTATCAGCAGGTGAAACTATCGTTATATTGTTTATTGTTCTCAAAACTGCAAAGTCATGAATGGAGTGATGAGTAGCTCCTAGTGACCCATAGCTTATGCCAGCACTTATACCTACCAGTACAACAGGTTGGTTAGAGTAAGCTATATCATTTTTAATTTGTTCTAATGATCTAGCTGTTAAGAAACTTGAAGGAGAAACACCAAAAACTTTTTTTCCTGCCGCAGATAGTCCGGCACAAACTCCAACTAAGTTTTGTTCTGCTATTCCTACTTCAATTAATTGATAAGGAAGTTGCTTCCCAAAAGGTACAAGTTTACCAGATCCTCTAGAGTCGCTTGTAACTACAACAATTTTATTATTTAGTTTAGCTTCCTGCAAAAGAGTTTCTGAAAAAACTTCTAGGTTTGCTTTTCCAATTTGATTATCCATTTTGATCTATCTCAACTTCTAATTCATCTATCGCTAGCTTATATTCATTTTTTGTTGGCACTCTATGATGCCAAGAAACTATATTTTCCATAAAGCTAATTCCTTTACCTTTGATTGTATTGGCTATAAATACATTAGGTTTATTTTCATCCATAGCATTTGCATTAAAATTTTCTTTTAAACTAGTTATATCATGACCATTAATTTTTTTTACAGAAAAGCCAAAAGCTTCAAACTTTTTATCTAGGGGTTCTATTGGATTTATAAGTTCTGTATCACCACTAATTTGCAAATTATTCCTATCAATAATTACAATCAGATTATCCAGCTGATATTTACTCGCAGTCGTACATGCTTCCCAAATTGACCCTTCGGACAACTCTCCATCACCAAGTAAAGTGAATACCTTAAAAGGTTTTGCATCCATTTTGTATGCAAGAGCCATGCCTACCGCAACAGATAAACCATGACCTAAGGCTCCCGTGTTATGTTCTATTCCAAAAATTTTTCTAGTAGGATGACCAATAAAATGAGAATTAAATTTATTTAAAGTATCTAAATCCGATCTTTTAAAAAAACCCTGATCACACAGTACAGTGTATAAAGCTTCAACTGAATGCCCTTTACTTTGAATATAACGATTTCTATCAAATGAATTAAAATTCTCAGGAGTTATGTTGAGAGTGTCGTTATATAAAACATTTAAGATATCAATGCAAGAAAGACTACCGGCTGTATGACCAGCTTTAGAGTTATAGATTATTTCAAGTAAAATTTTTCTGTATTCTAATGATTTTTTTTTTAATTGTTTAATATCCATAGTAAAAAGATAATTTTTAAAAAGCTTTTTTTTAACTTTGATAAATTTAATAGTTAAAACTTTAGACTAACTAATTTATAATAACAACATGCATATTTTTGTATTTGGAGACTCAAATAGCTGGGGCTATTTAAGTGATGGAAAAGGTAATAAATATGAAAAAAGATGGCCGTTAGTCATGCTTGAAAACCTTCAAAAAAATTACGAGAGTGTTATGTTGAGTGAAGACTCATTGCCCGGTAGGACTACTAATATAGATGATCCCCAAGATGGAGAATTTTTAAATGGAGCAAGTAACTTAAAATCTAGCTTATTAGCTCAGTCCCCAATTGATCATTCTATTATTATGTTAGGAACTAATGACCTCAAAAGTAGATTTAATAAAAGTGCAAAAGAAATAGCAAAATCTTTAATTGGTTTAGCTGATATTATTTTATCTAGTAAGGGTGGTAAGGGAGGATGGCATGATGAAAATTCACCATCAGTTTCTATTATTTGCCCGCCAATTCTAGGCGAGCAAACAAATAATCCTGAATGGAATGATGAAGGTTGGCGGAATTATGGGGAGTGGGCTGGAGGTTATGAAAAATCAAGAATTCTTGCTGATGAAATTCAATTATTATATAATGAAAAAAATATCCATTTTATTAATTCTAATGACTTTATTAGATGTTCTAAAATAGATCCTATTCATTGGGATGAAGAGGCTCATCTTGTATTTGGAAACTCTGTTGCTGATATCTTATCGACAGAAATTTTTTAAAGATATTTCTTCTATTTAAGCTATTATAAAATAGTGAGTGTAATCTATTCATATTTTTTTTTAATCATAGCCGTAGCTTTTGGAACCGCATCTAATAGTTTTGCAAAAAGTTCAGATGGTTTTACAAAATTAGCACCATCCTTATTAAGTGCCATAACAATTATTTTATGCATGTATGCACTTTCTAATGTCATGAAAAATATTCCAATGGGCATTACTTATGCTTCTTTTGCAGGATTATGTATTTTAGCTACTTCTGTAGTTGGTGTAATTAGATATGGTCAAATTCCAAATCTATCTTCAATGTTAGGTATGTTTTTAATTATTGCAGGAGTATTAATCGTCAATTTATTAGGAAAAACTTCTTAAATTAGTTCTCAATTACCTTTGTTTCTAAAAACATAAATCCCAGATAGTGCGATAATAGTACCACCTATTACTGTAAATAAATCAGGAACATCGTTATAGAAAATATAGCCCAGTATTATCGCCCAAAAAATAAGAGTATAATGGAAAGGTTGAATAATACTTGCACTGGACTTACTTAGAGCGATTATTTGCAAATATAAACCCATTGAATAAAAAAATCCCACTCCTACGAAGAACGGAATAAATTCCAAGGTGACAGGTTGCCAAAAAAAGACACATAAGGAAGCCATAACAATTATTCCTGTAATACCTGAATATAATAATGATGTTTCGTTTTCATCTTGTTCTGAAACTTTTCGAGTTACTACTTGATAGAGTCCCAAGAAAAAAGCTGCAGATAGAGGAATAAGTGCCTTGAATTCAAAAATTGATAAACCTGGACGCATGATTATTAAAACCCCTAAGAATCCAATAAATATAGCTATCCAAATTTTTGCAGTTACTTTTTCTTTTAAAAATATAATTGAAAAAACCACAACTATAATTGGAGTTGATGCTCCTATACTATGGGCATCGGCAAGACTTAGATATTTGAAAGCAAGAACAAATAAGCCTGATTCTACAATAGATAATATACTTCTTAGTATCTGCATTTTCCAATTGTAAGTTATATAAAATTTTAAATTATTTTTTCTTCGAGATTCTATAAAAGATAAAAACAAAGTAAAAGAGTATTTAAAAAAAAGAATTTGAAATACTGAATAGTAAATTACTAATGTTTTTTGTATTGCGTCTAGAAAAGAAAAAGAAAGATAAGCCGCAATAGCAAATAATATACCTAGATTTTCTTTTGATTTAAATAAAGCAAACATAATGTAGAATTTTGGTTTAAATCTATCAAAATGCAAATGTATATTATTGGGACTACTATAAAAAGTATCTAAATGAACATACTTTTATTTTGTTTTACTTATAATTTCTTCTATGAATTTATCTAGGTCATCCTGATTGGGAAATTTGTCAAGTAAAGGTTTAAGAATTTCATTTACAATAGGTTGACCATTTTCATGATGCATAAGCTGATGAATAGTTCCAAATAGGTAATCGGCGGTAAGTTTTTCTGACATTTTAAAAAGTTCCTTTCAAATATTAATTATCATCGTCATCATCTTCGTCGTATTTAAGTTCATCTTCACCGTCTCCATCCTCAAATTCTTCATCTATTGCCTTAATATCTTCATCTAATTCTTCTACAGTTTCATATTTGTCCATTATAGGGAGTAGTAATTTATCTAATACCCAAGTTTGCTCATCTTCTACTAGAGTTTTAATTGTTTCTTGCAACGATTCCATCGTCAGAGGTGTATCGGCCATAATTTTTACCTTTCAAATTATAATATTAATTAATAATTAGAGATTTTTATCGCAAAATTACCTTAATTACAAAAACAAAAGCATTGATTATAATTGTTTGCATTGACGCATATAAAAATATTAATAATCACTCTTTTATTGCTTGGATCTAGCACTATGAGTGCGAAAGCAGATAATGCTGATAATTTGCACGATTATTGTTCTGGATATTTAAGCGAGATTTATGGAGCCTTAGACGCCATTGATGATCCTTTGATCAGGTCAAATATTGAAATTTTTTTTAATGAAAATTTTGAAAACGCAAAATACCTTAACTATGATTTATATTATGATATTAATTTAGGACAGTTTGTAATAGATCCAGATAAACAAGAATTAAAAAAACTTAAAAAAACTAATTATCCAAATTTTGAAATTATGATCCTCAATTCATATATTAATGACTTTCTTCTCGATTCTCCTAAAGGAAATTTTTGTCCATCATTTGGTGATAATTGTAGTGAGTCTTCTTTTGAGATCTATTTTAAAGCTGCTGAAGATTTTGCTAAAAGCTGGGGTTTTCATGATAATCCTTATGATTTTCTTCATAATGAATTTAGAAGTAATCAGTGTTACAGTTATCTCAATACTGAAATTGAAAAGAGCTCATTTACAAAAAATCTTAATGTTCTAATTACACTTTTACTAAAGTAATAATTATAATACTAAATGGATTTAATTATAAATTTTAGATCAATACCCTTATTTATTAAGGTGAATTATTGATATTAAAAAAGTAATATTCTTTTTAATTTGTTATTAATTTTCTCTTATATAAATCTTATAATAATTAGTTTTCTGGCAGCTACAATTTTACCTTTTTCATCGGAAATTCTTCTATCAGCTATGGTTGCTACAGATAATTATAATTTGATTCTACTTTTAATATTTGCAAGCTTGGGAAATATATCAGGTTCAATTATTAATTTTATCTTAGGAAAAAAAATTTTAATATTAAAAGACAAAAAATGGTTTCCTGTTTCACCAACTCAGTTAAGTCGAAGTCAATTTATTTTTAATAAGTACGGTGTATGGTCAATATTACTAGCATGGGTGCCAATAATTGGTGATCCTATAACTATTCTTTCCGGAACATTAAATGTAAATTTTTTTAAATTTTTATTATTAGTTTCCATCTCAAAAATATCGCGATATATCTTTTTGATCTATATTTTACAATATTTATATTCTTAATTTAGATGATTAATAATTTTTTTAAATTTATATTTCTAGATATTTATTCCAAGATAGCTTAAAATTAAATAATGAAATGTTTCTTTTTAATTTTAATTTTTTTTAATTTAAATATTTTATACGCGGATCAAAATGACCCAGATTTAAATGATCTTTTCAATAAGCTTCAAATGGAAGAGTTTGCTAATGATCAAGAGCAAATAGTAAATGATATATGGAGCAGATGGGGCTTGATCGATGATGATTATGCTAAAAAAGCTATGGATAGTATACCTTTGTATTTTGCTTCCCAACAATACGAAGAGGGAATTAAAATATTAACATCAATTATTAATCAATTTCCTAATTTTTCTGAAGCTTATAACAAAAGAGCAACAATATTTTTTATGATGGGTGATTATAATTCTTCAATGATAGATATAAAAAATACACTAGCTCTTGAACCTAGGCATTTTGGAGCTCTTGATGGAATGGCAAGAATTTTGACTTATTATAAAAAGTACAATGATGCGATTGATGTTTACAATAAAATGAAATTATTAATGCCTTATGACGTAATGTTAGATTTAAAAATTGAAAGAGTAAGAAATAAAAATTCCATTAGTACTTAGTTATTAGATAATTTAATTATTAATTACTATTCACATAACTCTAACTTATCAGGCTTCTAATTATTTAATCGTTTGATCAATTATTATTATTGGTGGAGGATAGGAGGATCGAACTCCTGACCTCTACGCTGCCAGCGTAGCGCTCTCCCAGCTGAGCTAATCCCCCATAAAATTTTATCAATATTTTTGTTGTATTATCAGTAATTCTATTGCAACTCTGAATCTTTGTAAACACTTTGTGATATATTAGTAACACATGTTTTTCTTTCTCTTTATAATATTGATCTGATAGAAAAAAAATTAAATTGGAATTAAAGAACTTATAATTTTTTTAATTTAGTCCATTTACTTTTCATATTTGAAGACTTGATGCATGTTTCAACAAATTTCATTCCATCAATTCCATCTTCAATATTTGGAAAAACTGTTGATGTAGTATTTATTTTGTTAATTTTAATAGCAATTTCAGAATAGATATTAGCAAAAGCTTCAATATAACCTTCGGGCATTCCTGCTGGCACTCTAGAATACTTTGCTAAATCTAACATAGAGCCCTTACCCATTCTTGTAATTAATTGTTTTGTACTATTTAATTTTGTAAACCAAAGTTGGTTTGGACTTTCTTGACACCACTCTATAGAACCTCTTGTGCCATAAACCCTGATAGACAATGAATTCTCATTACCAATAGCTATTTGACTAGCCCATAGAATAGCTTTAGCATTTTTTTCTAAATTTATTTGTACTTGCGCGTGATCATCAACTTTTCTACCAGATACAAAGGTATGCAAATCAGCACTAACTTCAATAGCTTTTAATCCTGTAATAAATTTGCACAAATGATAAGCGTGAGTTCCTATATCAAGTATACATCCTCCAATCCCAGCTTGTTTAGGGTCAGTTCTCCAAACTGCTTGTTTTAATTTTGTTTTTTCTACAGGAGTTGCCATATAATCAGTCGCATATTTGACTTCTACAAATCGAATTTTCCCAAGTGATCCGTTAGAAACCATTTTTTTGGCTTGATGAACTAATGGATATCCAGAATAATTATAAGTTATAGCGAGTAAAGCTTTTGATTTTTTTGCTACAGAAGCTAGTTTTTTTGCTTGAGCAATAGTAGCAGTCAAAGGTTTATCACAAATAACGTGTATATTTTTTTTTAAAAATTCGATAGCTATTTCAGAATGAGAATTATTAGGAGTAACAATTGCTACCGCCTCAATTTTATCTTCTCTTAAAGACTCAATCTTTGCCATTTCTTTATAATTTGAATATATTCTTTTTTTTTCAATTCCTAATTTAAGCCCTGATTGGAGAGACTTTTTAGCTGTAGAAGAGAAAGCCCCCGCAACTAGATCATAATTGCTATCTAGTCTGGAAGATAGTCGGTGAACATTCCCAATAAAAGAACCAACTCCACCTCCAACCATTCCCAATCTAATTGGTTTAATAAAATTTTTATTCTTAGGTAAATATTTTTTCAAAATATATGTTTGTTATCTTGTCTTAGTGGTGTCTAAAATTTTTGGGTACGGGTATCCAACCCCTAAAAGATCTTTGAGTTTTTTATTTCCTTTTTTTATGACTTTCATATCTACGCTAGCCAATTGATCCTCCATAGGTTTAACAAATTTAGGAAGATATTGCCCTAGTATTCCAACTCTAGGGGTTTTAGTTTTATTAGCACCAGCTCCGTGCCACAATAGTCCTGTCATAAGCATTACTGATCCAGCTTTCCCAGTTGTTTGAATCATATTAGGCCAAAATTCATTTTCTTTAGGGAAATAACCTCTTAATTGAGTTCCAGGAGCTACCATTGTCGCTCCATTCATTTCAGTATAATCGTCTAACATTATATTAGATTGGCAGTTCATTATAAAACTACTATTGATATTGCTTGGGAAGCTTTTTAAATTATACATATCCCAGTATGGGTAGTCTAAATGAGGAAGTTGAGCTTTGTCCCCCGGTTGTTGTATCCTTGCCGCAAAAGAACCTAATTTCATTTCATTTCCAAGAATGATTGAAAATACATCATACACCAATTCATGTTGGACTAGTTTTCTAAATATTTCGTGTTTGTCTATTAAGTTCCAAACATGATTAGTTGCAGAAAGAACTGACAATGCATCTTTTTTATCAATTGATGGCGATCTAGATTTTGCTAATTCAATTATAGAGTCTCTTGCAGTCTTAATGTCTTTTTTTGAAAAAACATTTTCGGCAATATAATAGCCTTTTTCCTTTAATAACTCATTTGCAATTAATTTAGCATTAAACTTCATATGGAAAAATAACACAATATTAAAAACTAAAAAATAATGAAGAATCTCATTTTGATATCTTTATGAGGTTTTATTATAAATAAATTATTTTTATATTATTTCTT
>CAWUWX010000034.1:0-37809 GCA_963926395.1 uncultured Alphaproteobacteria bacterium | reverse complement strand
AAATACGAAATTAATTAAGTTTTAGTTCAATTTTTGCTTAATAATGCCGCCGCCTAGGACTCTTTCATTATCATAAAGAACACAAGCCTGACCTCTAGTAATAGATTCTATAGGACTATCAAACGTAAAAGAAAAAATATTTTCTTTTTTATGCAATGTTCCTTCGACTGGAGTTGATAATGATCGAATTTTTGCACTGCATTTAATTTGCAAGACAGGTAATGAAATATCAATATCAGGCATAATAAAATTTAATTCATCTAAAATTAAAGACTGGCCTAGCAAGTTTTCTCTGTCTCCAACAACTATTTCATTAGTATCTTTCAATATATCAACAACATAAAATGGTTTATCTGAGGCTATTCCCATTCCCCTTCTTTGGCCAATTGTAAAATTATGTATCCCTTCATGCTTGCCAATAATTTTTCCAGAGCGGTCTAAAACATTGCCTTCTTTTGAATTTAATTTTATAAAACTTTTGTAATCTCCATTAGGAATAAAACAAATATCCTGGCTATCTTTTTTATCATGAACATTAAGACCGAGTTTTTTAGCAAGGTCTCTTGTTTCATTTTTAGTTAATGAACCTAAAGGGAATCTTAAAAAATCTAATTGTTCTTGAGTAGTAGCGAAGAGAAAATAACTTTGATCCTTTGTTTTATCATTAGCCCTGTACATTAATGCTTTATCTGTAGTGCCCTCTCTTTTAACATAATGACCTGTGGCCATACAGTCAGCTTCAAGCTTTTTTGCAAAAGACATAAGATCTCTAAATTTAACTGTTTCATTACATTTAATACATGGAATTGGAGTATCTCCATTAGCGTACGAATCTATAAAATAATCAATCACTTCTTTTTTAAAAGTTTTTTCATAATTAAAAACATAATGAGGAATATCTAATTTTTGAGCAACACGTCTGGCATCATAAATATCTAACCCAGAACAACATGATCCTTTTTTTGCTGAATCTTTAGATTCATATAACTGAAGTGTGATACCGATAACATTGTAACCCTGTTCTTTTAATAATCCAGCTGTTACAGAACTATCGACCCCGCCTGACATCGCAACAACAACAGTTGTTTTTGAAGGTTCTTTATTAAATCCAAGTGTGTTCATTTAGGTGTTGCTATTAATATCAAAAATACTCTACAATCGCGATCTTAATATGCCAGAAGTATTTATACAAGGTGGTGAGGGTAAACTTCAAGCAAAATACTCTCCTAGTGAAGAAGAAAAACCTAATATAGCAATAATACTACATCCTAACCCTAAACATGGGGGAACAATGGACTCCAAAGTAAATTATGCAGCATTTAAAGTAATGAAAGATAATGGATTCTCTACATTGAGAATTAATTTTAGAGGTGTCGGAAAAAGCGATGGGGCTTTTACGGAAGGTGAAGGTGAATTAAATGATGCGAGTGTATCATTAGACTGGTTACAAAAAAAAAATGAAGATTTTAAGTCTTGTTGGATTGTTGGTTTTTCATTTGGAGCTTGGATAGGATTTCAAACATTAATGAGAAGACCTGAAGTGGACGGACTCATCCTAATAGCACCACCTATAAATTTATATGATTTTAATTTCCTATCACCATGCCCTATTAAAACCTTAATAGTAAAAGCAGATCAAGATGAAATTGTAAAAAAAGACAGCATTAAACAATTTTATGAAAACTTTAAAAAACAAAAAAATGCTGAAGTAACGATGGAAACTATAAATAAATCAAATCATTTATTTGAAGGTCAGTTAGATCCATTAATGGAAACCATTTCAAAGTATATTAAAAAAAATAGATCTAATTAATTTCACCCAAATATATTTTCCTATCTATTCCTGTTGTAGAATGGAAAGTTGAATCAATTTCAATAAATCTTCTTATTGCCAAATAGGCAATACCTTGAGATTCAACAAAATCTCCATCTAATCCAAGTTCATCTATGTTTAAGATATTTGGATTAAGATTAGATAAAATTGATTTAAAAGTTTTATTTTTTCTTCCCCCACCACATAAAATAATCTGAGGATTTTTTAGATATTTAGATTTTTCATGGATTGCAAATGCTAAGATAGTCCATAGAGTAAATAGAGTATTCCTTAATGATGCACTAGAATGACTCTTTAATAAATCGAAATACTTATGAAAATAATTTCTATCTAAAGTTTTAGTACCATTAATTTTGAAAAAATTATCTGACAATAAAGTCTGTTGTAATGTTTTAATTAAGGAGCCATTGTGAGATAAAATTCCATCTTTATCAAAAGATAAGTCTTTTTGTAAAAGGGAAATTAAATCATTGGCCAAAGCATTTCCAAAACAAACATCACATGCGCTAATATTATTATCGTCAATAATTGTTATATTGGTTACACCTCCAATATTAATAAAAATAGAGTTTTTTAAATTTAATTTATTTGATAAAAGTTTGTGGAAAATTGGAATAATTGGAGCTCCTTTACCACCATTTAATAAATCATTTTTTCTAAAGTTTGATATTACTAAAGGGTGTTTTAATAAAAAAATTTTTTTATCAAAAATCTGAAGTGATATTTTAAGTTTTTCATCATGGAAAATTGTTTGTCCATGTATTCCCATTATATCAATATTTAATAATTTATTTCTATTCATCAAAAATTGAATAGCTTTAAGATATTCATTTGAAATTAAGGTAGGTAAATTTGGATTTAATAAAGAATCAGCCTTTATGGTATTTTTAATAAGTAATATTATTTCTTTGGAATAAGGTTGGAAGTAATTATCAACCTCATCATAACTATCGACTCCATTACTTTTTATTATACTTAAATCAATGCCATCAAGCGAAGTACCTGACATGCATCCAAGGGCAATATATTCCATTTGATTAATCTAAAACTATGTTAATTATTTAATGTGGTTAATTATATAGAACAATTTAAAGATAGATATTTATTCCATCAATGCACAAATGAAGATGAATTAAATAATCAATTAAATAAAGAAAGTACCTATTTTTATATAGGGTTTGATGCAACATCAGATGCGTTGCATGTAGGAAGTTTAGTCCAATTAAGAGCAATTAAACAATTAATCAAATTGGGACATAAGGCAATAATTCTTCTTGGAGGCGGAACTACTAAAGTTGGAGACCCATCAGGTAAAGATGAATCTAGAAAAATTCTTGAGTACAAAACTATTGAAGGGAATATTAATAACTTTAAAAGAATTTTTAATCATTATTTTAGAGATCACAAAGAAAGCATATCATTTATCAATAATGATGATTGGCTTTCAGAATTAAAATATATAGAACTTTTAAGAACAGTTGGAAGCCATATTTCCATAAATAGAATGCTGGGATTTGAAAGTGTAAAAGAAAGATTAAAAAGAGAACAATCTTTATCTTTCTTAGAATTTAATTATATGATTTTACAAGGTTATGATTTTTATCATTTAAATAAAAATAATAACTGCTGTCTTCAAATAGGTGGATCTGACCAGTGGGGAAATATTGTTCTTGGAATAGAAATCATATCTAAAATTAGTAAAAAAAATTCCTACGGCCTTACAACCCCCCTACTTACAACTTCTTCTGGTAAAAAAATGGGTAAAACAGAACAAGGCGCTGTTTGGATAGATAAAGAAAAATTTAACTCTTTTGAATTTTATCAGTATTGGAGAAATGTTGATGATAAAGATGTTGAAAAACTTTTGTTAATATTTTCAGATTTAAATAAAGAAGAAATAAAATCTTTAATAAAAGATGATATCAATAATGCCAAAAAAAAATTAGCTTTTATCGTAACAGCTGACTGCCATTCGGAAGAAGATGCTATGGTCACTGAAAAAAAAGCAATAGAAATTTTTGAAAATAAGAACTTTGATCAGGATATCGATATAATTAAGATTGATAATCAAGGGTCAAGAAAAATAACAGACATCCTTACCTCTCAACAATTAATTACCTCTAAATCAGAAGTAAAGAGAATGATCGAAAATAATGGGATTAAACTTAATGATATCTCTATAATTGATATTAACTATGAAATCTCAGATAATGAGCATGGTGCTATACTGAAAATTGGAAAGAAAAGAATTTTTAAAATTTATTTAAAAAGTTAATACTGTCTAAATAATCAATTATTTAAATAATCAACAAAGTCTTCAATGCTAAATACTTTATTTATTCATTAAATGGAATGAAGTAATAAAAAAAATCTAATTAAATTAAATTCAATAAATCAGCTATAACAAAACTAGATATTAAAATTATAGCAATAATCAAACCTCCAGTGGCCTTGGGAAAAGGTACATTTTGAAATTTTCTAGGTCTGGTATTTTTTTTTTCTGTCATGGTGTGCTTACCCGGGGGGGGTTATTATACCCCCGGGGTTTATCTTTATTTCTATTCGCTCATTTTATCTGCGCTTGATGAATCAAAACCTCTACGTTTTATTTCATCATAGTGCTTATTTTCAGCATTAATTTGCTTCACATGGAAAACAATCCAAAAGACAAAGCAAACCACAAACATAAGCAGTATTGATCCTGACCCCGGAAAAGGAGACAGAATTGTTATATCTGCTAAGTTTTCATAAGATGTATAGTTAGTAGTTGCCATTATGCACCCCTTTCAGCTTTAATAAATGTAGCCTGATCATTTGATCGAGATTCCATTTCTAAGATATCTAGACCTGCTAACTCTGCTTCTCTTGGCACTCTTAGCATTCCCATACTATTGAGAATTTTTGCACCAATCCAAGCAGGCAAAAAGCCTAATACAAAGAACATGATAAATGCTCCAATAGCCTGACCCCAAGGTGTTACTACGGCATCACCATATGGTGTTGCCGGCATACCCCAAAGAACAAAACCAGAGATTAAAAGTCCTACTACTCCAGCATACCCGTGAACGGCCACTGCTCCAACAGCATCATCGATTTTATATTTATTTTCAACCCAATGATGAAGATGATAAGCACAGAAAGAAACTACACCGCCGATCATCATAGCTTGGTAGGGATGATAAACATCATTACCAGCAGAGGCTCCAATGATACCTGCAAGACCTAGTGAGTAAGTCCAAAAGGAATCGCCCTTACTAACTAAATAACCAATTAACATACCGCCTGATAAAGACATCAAGAAGTTGATTGTAATTCCACTGAGTGTTGTTGGCTGAAGGTAAATGTTTGTAGCAGTAAAGAGATCTGCTCCACCACCATAATCAGCACCTGCGTTATAAATAGGAACATTACAAGCAGCGTAAAAACCCCAAAAACCAGTATAAATTAAAAAGATACCTACTGTTACCAACCAAGGACTTCTTGGAATAATAGTATTAGCAGAACCATCTTTATTAAATTTACCAATTCTTGCACCTAAAACAACTAGTATACCTAGAGCAAAACCACCTGCGATAGCATGAATCACACCAGACGCATAAGCATCATGATAACCGAGTAACTGGACCATCCAACCGTTAGGATGCCATCCCCAGGCAGCATCAATAATCCACATACATGAGCCAATTAAAACAGCAAGGATTAAAAAAGCACCAGTTCTAATTCTCTCTATAACTGCACCAGATACAATAGAAGCAGCTGTCCATGAAAATAAAAGAAAAGCAGCCCAGAAAACACCCATAATATGATCTGACATATTTGGAGTCATTTCAATAGCGGTTGCTGAGGCGAAAGATGCATCCAGTAATCCACCAGTAATAAATGGTCCATTTGGAAATGCAAAATATATCCACCAGCCAAAGAAATAGAAAGTAATTGTGACTAATGGGATGATCAGTGTATTTTTCATCAACGTATGTTGATGATTTTTATATCGTGAGACACCTACCTCATACATACAAAAGCCAACATGAATTAAAAACATCATGACTACTGTTATCCAGTAATAGGCTTCGGTGAATATGACATTCAGTGCCGAAAGTTCGTTATCCATACTTAATCCCTCCGAATCGTAGTACTTATTTTAACTATGTAATATATTATAGTAAAAATAGAGAGATGAATTAAATAATAATCAAAAAAAAACATTGATTTTCTTCATCTTTTTGATCAAAATTGGTCAATAATTAAATCTGAAAGGCCTAAAATATGTCTATAAACTTAAATCAATTTGCAAAAAAAAACGGTGTTAAATACTTCTTTGTTAGTTTTGTGGATATGTTTGGCGTCCTACGATCTAAATTAGTACCCGCTACAGCGATTGACGAAATTCAATCAGAGGGGGCAGGTTTTGCTGGTTTTGCTACATGGCTTGATATGTCTCCAGCTGATTCAGATATGTTTGGAATGCCTGACGGAGATAGTGTTATTCAATTACCATGGAATAAAGAAGCTGCCTGGGTAGCGGCTGATTTATATATGAACGGGAAGCCAGTCGAAGCCTCACCTAGAATTGCTTTAAAAAATCAAATAGAGAGAGCAAAAAAATTAGGAATGCATATGAAGTCCGGAGTAGAGTGTGAATATTTTCTTGTTAATTCCGATGGTACTGCACTTTTTGATGAAAAAGATACTCAAGAAAAACCTTGTTATGACTCAGCAGCGCTTATGCGAAGATACGATATTATCACAGAAATATGTGATGCAATGATTGAATTGGGTTGGAAGCCTTATCAAAATGATCATGAAGATGCCAATGGTCAGTTTGAAATGAATTGGGATTTTTCTGATTGTTTGACGACAGCTGATCGACATGTTTTTTTTAAGTTTATGACAAAATCAATTGCTGAAAAACATGGTATGAGAGCAACTTTTATGCCCAAACCTTTCTTGAACCTTACGGGCAATGGTTGTCATAGTCATATTTCAGTTTGGGACAAAACAGGAAAGAAAAATTTATTTTTAGATAAAGCAGATGAATTAGGCTTATCTAAATCTGGTTATCATTTTCTCGGTGGAGTGGTTGAAAGTGCAGATAAAATGGCTGCTATTTTTAATCCAACTGTAAATAGCTATAAAAGAATTAATGGTTCTGTTACAACTTCTGGAGCTACGTGGTCACCAAGTTCCATTACTTGGGCAGGGAATAATAGAACACATATGGTTCGAGTGCCAGGTCCCGGGAGATTTGAATTGCGACTAATGGATGGTGCTGTAAATCCTTATTTACTTCAAGCGGGCAGTTTAGTTCTAGGACTAGATGGTGTTATTAATAAAAGAGACCCGGGGAAAAGGTTAGATATAAATATGTATACAGAAGGTCATAAGGCAGGAAAAGTTAAGAAATTGCCATTAAATTTATTAGACTCTATTCGAAATTTTGAAGCATCTAAAATAATTAGAGAAGGATTTGGAAACCAATTTGTTGATAGTTACGTAAAACTAAAAAACAAAGAGTGGGAATCGTTTAATAAAAACCTTTCTGATTGGGAAAGAAACACAACACTAGACTGTTAAAAATAAATGTTATCAAAAGAAATATTAAGAGAAAAATTTCTAGATTGGCAATGCCAATCTAGAATTCAAGCTTTTAGATTACAAAATGGTAGGCCTAATTCATCAATGGCTCCTATTTTATTAGATAAAAAAGGTAATGAATTAGCTAGAATTATTGTTGTAATTACTGAAAATGATCCCGTCAACACTACTAAAATGTTTGAACATATTAATAAGGCCACTTATGATCCAGCTACTCGATTTGATAAAATGAATAAATTTCTTTCCTCTGAATATTTCATAGATAGGAATAATTTTTCTGACTCCCTTTTTGCTACCTTTCCAATGAATTCTTCGATTACTAAAAAAATACTTAAAGATGGATCTTGTACACTAGATTTTATTCATCTCTCTACGAACTACCGTTTAAGCTGTAGTGCCTTTAAATTAGAGATAAATGAGGACCACTGGGCAAATATTTACTGGCATAATAGAAACTTTAATCCAGGTTTAGGTTCAGATATTGATGTAATTAAATTTATTCCTGACTGGAAAAAATCAAAACTTATTAGAATTACTGATTAAAAAATAGGGGAGTAAGAATTATCCTACCCCCCTATTTTTTATTTAAAAAAAGTAAATTCTTATTCTACTAATTTAAAGTTATCACCCTTTCCGTATGTTCTTTTGAGTTGAACAAGCGGATGATTTGGCGACATTTGAAATTTAATTAATAATTCTCTCGCTAACATATCTCTGTCTTGTTGATCTTTTGGAAGTTTCATTTTTTTAGGTAATGTTATCCACGCATTAGCATTTCTATCAAAAACTGCCGGTGTATCACCTTCAAAACCCATATGAATATCTTCTAACCAATTAAGATCATCCCATCCCATTATATCAATATATTTTTTGAGAAATGGCGTGATGTGTTGATAGTCAGGAATTAAATTTACATCATAACGATAGCCAATATGCTGACCGATCATTTTTTCTCTTGATGATTTAATTTCCTTATCTTTTAATTTTGCACCACCAACTACCTGATAATCAGTTTTTGAAACTTTCTTCTTAGAAGTTGCTTTAACGCTACCGGAAGATTTTTTCTTTGTAGTTTTTTTCTTTGTTACCATTATTCCTCCTTTTATAATGAGTGATAGTTGTCAACGCCAACTGTGAGATCTGTACCTGCTAGTGGAACTTTAGCCATAGCTGATGATTCCATTGTAAGAGCTGCCAAATCTTCAGGCTCAAGTGAGTGGATATTAGTTTTTCCACAAGCTCTTGCTAACATTTGACATTCTAATGTCATAGTACTTAATAAGTTATAAACCCTGTCTGCTGCTTCTGTAGGATCTAACCTACTTCTTAGAACGGGATCTTGAGTAGCCACACCAACTGGACACCTTCCAGTATGACAGTGGTAGCAGTATCCTGCCTCAACACCCATTTCCTTTTCATAGTCAGCTTCAGGAATATCTTTATTGCAATTCAGTGCCACTAATCCAGCTGTACCGATTGCTATTGCATCAGCGCCTAAAGCTAATGCTTTAGCCATATCAGCTCCATCTCTAATACCCCCAGCAAAAACAAGAGAAATTTCACCTGATTTTCCTACGTCATCCAATGCCCTTCTAGCTTCTCTTACAGCAGCTATTCCAGGAATACCTGTATTTGCAGCAGCAATATGAGGGCCTGCAGCTGTTGAACCCTCCATTGAATCTAAGAAAATAGCATCAGGATCACATTTAGCAGCCATACGAACATCATCATAAACTCTTGAAGCTCCAATTTTTAATTGAATTGGCACTTGATTGTCGGTTAATTCTCTTAGCTCTTGTATTTTTAAGGCTAAGTCATCAGGACCCATCCAGTCAGGATGTCTTGCCGGAGATCTCTGATCAATACCAGCAGGTAGAGATCTCATTTCAGCAACTTGATCAGTAACTTTTTGACCCATTAAGTGACCACCCATACCAACTTTTTGACCTTGTCCGATAAATACTTCAATAGCATCTGCTAACTGAGCATGATGTGGGTTAAAACCATATCTGGATTGAATACACTGGTAGTACCATTTATGTGAATATCTTCTCTCATCAGGTATCATTCCACCTTCTCCAGAACAAGTAGCACTACCAGCCATTGCTGAACCTCTAGCTAAAGCTGTTTTAGCTTCGTAAGATAAAGCGCCAAAGCTCATACTTGTTATATAGACAGGTATGTCTAATTTTATTGGGTTTTTAGCTCTAGGGCCGATAATAGTCTCTGTTAAACATTTTTCTCTATAGCCCTCAATAACAAATCTAGTTAATGTACCTGGTAAGAAAACTAAATCATCCCAATGAGGAATTTTTTTCATTAGAGCCATACCTCTCATACGGTAACGGCCTAATTGAGCTTTAATATGAATATCGTCCATTACTTCTGGAGTGAAGATGGAATTTTTTCCTAATAGTTGTGTATTACGTTTTGTCATTATATTTTCCTAACCTAAAATACCTTTCTTTTCTGCTGGTTCTAAATTGTCATAATTCCATAACATTCTTCCTGCTACATACTTCTTAAACTTAGAAGCTGGAACTTTGCAGTCAATTTCAGCATTTTTAATTTTTTGCTCTAACCATTTAATTTCATGATCATTCATTTCACCTTGAATACAATCGGTACCTAAAGATTTTGGCTCACCACCAACAAAGATAATTCCATCATACATAGAGTCTCCCATATTTGCGCTAACATTCCCGCAAACAATAATACGACCTCTTTGCATCATAAAACCTGTATAGGCTCCTGCATTACCACCAACTAAGATAGTTCCACCTTTCATATCGATACCAGTTCTAGCGCCCGCATCACCTTTAACAATCAAATCGCCACCCCTAAGAGCTGCTCCAAAACAAGATCCTGCATTATTTTCTATTACAACTTTACCTGACATCATATTTTCAGCACATGACCAGCCTACTCTACCGTTAATTCTAACAGTTGGTCCATCAATACAACCTAATCCAAAATATCCTAAACTTCCTTCAAAGATTAAGTTTAATTTATTTAATATACCTACCCCCAAAGAATGTTTAGCTCCTGGATTTTTAATAACTATAGAGCCATAACCTTTTTTAAGTGCGTCTCTAATTTTTTGATTAAGTTCTTTAGCATCCATACCTTCACAATCTATTGATGTTCTTTTGTTAAAATCAACATCGTGATTTCCATAATATGTAAAATTTTCTTCCTCTGTGACTTCAAAAAATAATTTTTGAGATCTACCTGATAAATTTTCATCTTGGAAAGCTGTTACTTTTTTTTCTAAACCTGCCATACTTTTACCTCCGCTTCATATGGGTCGTAAGTAGTAATTTCATGAGGAAAAATATTTCTGATTGCTACTTCTTCTGAAGCGCAAGCAACTATATCTTTACTCTCATAGATAACCATTGGTTTTGCAGCCATATGATCTTTGGCCATTCCTAGTTGGTCTTTAGTTGAAACAATATAAGTGAAAACACCATCTAGCTCATCTAAACTATCATTCATTGCCTTTTCTAAATTAATGCCTTTTGACATTTTATCAGCAATATAGACAGCTATAATTTCTGAATCACAGTTAGAATTAAATCGATAACCATTTCTCTCAAGTATTCTTCTATTACCCCAGTAATTAGTTAATTGACCATTATGCACAACAGCAACGTCTTGATAGGGAAATGCCCAGTAGGGATGAGCTGACTTAATATCAACATCAGATTCAGTTGCCATTCTAGTGTGTCCAATTCCATGAGTTCCCATAAATTTATTTAAGCCATACTGATCAGCAACTTTAGTTGCATCGCCTAAATCTTTGATTAATTCAAGACCTTTGCCTATAGATAAGATCTCAGTATTTTGTACTGTTTCTATATCTTTAGCTAATGCCTCTAGGTCATCACTTTTATATGTAAATTCATAACGAAATGCGTAGGGAGTGCTTGAAGATTGTTTTAAAATCTTAGCTCCATGTTTTTTCATAATCACATCCACTTGTTTTTTACGATCTAAAAGAACTGACGGGTCTTCTGATTTTGATGATCCGTTTTTTTCAGCTGAATTTTCAGATACTTTAAATCTTATAATAAAGCCTGTTTTTAAGGGAGCACCATACATAGCGTAACCAGTTGAATCAGGTCCTCTATGTTTTATACCCTGAAGCATCAACCTCATCTGTTCGCCAACATTTACAGTCTTCTTTCTATTAATTACTCCGGCTATTCCACACATTTCGTTTTTCTCCTTATAATTGTTTCTATGGTAGGCAATCCAAATATTTGTCAAGATCCCACTGAGTTGGAGTAGCAAGAAATTCTTCCCACTCATCTGTCTTATACTCGGTAAAGACTCTTAGCATATCGCCCGGCATTGCATCCTGAATAACTTTATCTTTAGAAAGTTTGTCTAGAGCATCACCTAATGTCATTGGTAGTTTCTCTTTGCCAGCATTTGCTTCATACATATTTGCTTGCTCTGGTTTACCTGGATCCATTTTATCATTTATTCCATGATCAAAGGCTTTAAGTAATCCTGATCCCATTAGATAAGGATTATGAGCTGAGTCTACTGAACGGTATTCAAATCTACCGGGAGCAGAAACTCTTAATCCACAAGTTCTATTTTGAAAACCCCAATCAGCGTAAACCGGTGCCCAGAAACCTGCATCCCATAATCTTCTATAGGAATTAACCGTTGATGAACCAATTGCAGTAAGAGCCGGAAGATGTTCCATGACTCCGCCAATTGCTTGTAAACCAATTTTACCTGGAATTTTTCTATCATCAGTATCGGGCATAAATACATTCTCTCCACCTCTTCTATGATGGTAGACTTGCTCCATACCAGGGAGAGCTTTCACATCATTTCCACATGGAATAATTTCATCATTTCCTTCTTTCCATAATGAGATATTTGTATGACAACCAGATGCAGAAACTCCAACAAAAGGCTTTGATAAGAAACATGCTATTAGATTAAATTCTCTAGCAACTTGAGCGCAAATCTGCCTATAAGTAGAAAGTCTGTCCGCATTTCTTAAAACATCATCATAGTTAAAATTAAGTTCTAATTGACCTGGAGCATCTTCATGATCACCTTGAATGATATCAAGACCCATTTTACGAGAATATTCGATAACCTTCATATAGACTGGTCTTAGAGACTCAAATTGATCAATGTGATAACAATAAGGTTTTGAAAAACCAGCACCCGTAGGTGTTCCGTCTTCATTTTTAGTTAACCACATCATTTCAGGTTCAGTTCCAGCTCTTAATTCAAGACCATGTTTATCTTTAAATTCTTGATGGTGTCTTCTTAAGTTACCACGACAATCAGAGGTTAAGAAGCCTCCCGGATCCTCATCCTCTTCTCTATTTCTAAAACAAGTACAAAAAACCCTAGCTATTCTTTTATCCCAAGGAAGTTGCATAAAAGTTTCTGGGTCAGGAATTCCTACTAACTCATGTGCTTCAGGGCCATATCCAATATAATTACCATGCCTATTTGTAAATAAATTTGCTGTTGATCCATAAACTAATTGAAATCCTTTTTGAGCAACTGTTTCCCAATGATCAGCAGGGTAGCCTTTTCCAACAATTCTTCCTGTTACAGAAATGAATTGAAAATAAATATACTCAATACCAAGTTCATTAATCTTACTTCTTACTTTTTTTACGTTCTCATTTCTTTCTTTATCAGCAACGTATGTTTCTAGTGCGGTCATATTCCTTACCTCCCCCTTTACATCAACTCCATGGGAACGGACTCTTAGAGACCGGATGTAATTTCCCTTGTTCATATCTAGAAAATCTGAAAGGTTCTAAAATATCAGATTTTCCACCTAGTAGTTCATCAGAGACTAAATCGCCAATACCAGCCATCTTATAACCATGGTTAGCATCAGCAATAATGTAAACATTTTCTCTGTATTGATCAAAAACCGGGAATCGATCTGGCGTTACACAACCAATACCTCCAGCTTTTTGTTTTTTATACTTAGTGTGACAGCCTACAAATTGCTTTTGACAAAAAGCAAGAGCTGAAGTGAACTTATCTTCAAAAGATTCCCTAGGTTGAAATTCATTTGAATCATGACCATAAGGATCTAAAGAAACATCTTCGTTGGCCTTAGTAACATCATAAGGAGAGGAACCTCCTTGAATACCAGCTCTATAAATATCTGGCTTATAATAAAAACCCCACATTTCATTTTCATGAATTACATGTCCATTTTTATCAGAAATAAGAGTCGCCTCTGTATCTACATGAATAACAGGGTATTCAGTTCCTTTAGCAGTTTTATAAGAATAAGGATCTACATCTAGCTCACCTTCTTCTAAAGCCATATATGACCACATTTTTAAATCGTCTGTAAATGAACCGTCTGGTTTTTTTATTTTTATTGTTTTTGGTAAATCTAACATTTCCCAGAAATTTCTAACCCATGGTCCTGCAGCAACCACTACTTGATCACATTCAATCGTACCTTCACTAGTTTCAACTGACTTAATAGCCTGACTGCCACTAGATGTATTTAAAGAAGTTACTGTGACCCCTTCACAAATTTTTGCACCCGCACTAACTGCTAATTTATGAAAACCTTCAATAGCTCCCCTGTTAGCACCATAGCCCGTTTTCTTTTCATGAAGAACGGAAGTTATTCCTTGAGCTTGCCAATCCGGCAAAAGTTCTTTCATGTATTTATTACAATCCGCTTCACCTTCGATGAAATCGGATTCAAAACCTATTTCTTTTTGTTGATGATAAACTTCAGACATACCTTCATGCATTAACTGAGAATTGATCTGCATATATCCTACTGGCTTATAAGTCAGAGCTTCAGCATTAGCATTCCAGACTTTCACTGAATGATCCATTAGATGTCTCATTGCTGGTTGGTAATAGTTATTTCTAACAATACCGCAAGCTACACCGCTTGCACCTGAAGCTACTTGAGATTTTTCTAAAACTACAACTGAATTTTCTTTTAATTGGCCTTTCTTAGCCAGCTTTTGACATAGATGCCAGGCTGTACTTAGACCATGAATACCTGCTCCTATTATTAGGTAATCACATTTTGTTGGTATGCTCATAACTCCTCCGATTTATAAGATATCTTCTAATGACTATAGAAGGAAAAACATATCATGTTTCATAATATGAAACATTATTTATGGGTTAAAATACTACTTATCAACAATTAAATTAGAAATTTTAATAGAGGCAGATTGCAGTATTTTTATATAGTCCTCTAATAGTTTTGGGGACATTAAAGACTTACTTCCAGAAAAAGAAATTCCGGCAAATGATCTTTTTTCATGATCTAAAATTGCAACGCCTACACCGTATACGTTATCAAAAGTCTCTGCGTGATTAAGTGAGTAACCCTGCTTTCGAATCTGATTCAATTCTTTTTTAAGTGACTGGATATTTGCTATAGTATGATTTGTGTGAGGGTAAAAATTATAACTTTTGTATATTAAAGATATTTCATTATCTGGTCTGTAAGCTAGAATAACTTTACCAATAGCACAACAGTGAGCGTCCAATCTCATACGAAAAGTTCTAAAATTTCCACTGTCATTGTTTGATGAAATCTTATCTGAGTGAACAATTTGAGGACCTTCAAGCATAGCCAAATAAGTAATTAACCCTGTGGTTTTTGAGACATCGTTTAAAATATCTTTTGATTCTTCAGATATAGATTGAAGATAATCTGAAATTTCTCCAAATTGAAAAGCCTTGTGCCCCATTGTATATGTGTTAGTTGATGTATTTTTATGTATATAACCCAACTGATTTAAAACAGATAAAAGTCTAAATGTTGTTGTTCTAGATATTGTAGCTTTTCTAGAGATGGAACTTGCCTTTAATGGGAAAACAGATTGAGATAGTATTTCTAAAATCCTAAAAGATTTCTCTAGAGATTTATTAATATACTTATTCTGTTCCACATTATGAAATTATATTAAAAATCCTTTTTATCCAATCTAATTTGGATCGATCTTATAATAATAAAAAATCTAATTATTAGAATTTACTACCTGGTATCCAGCTAGTTCCAGATAAAGGTACCCCTGCCATTGCTGCAGCTTCAACAGTTAGAGCACATAAATCTTCAGGTTCAAGGTTATGTAAATCATTTTTACCACATGCCCTCGCAATAGTTTGAGCCTCTAAAGTCATAACTTTTAAATAATTAGAAAGTCTTTTTCCTCCTGCTACAGGATCAAACCTTTTCATAAGTTTTGGATCTTGAGTGGTAATTCCGGCAGGATCCCTACCTTCATGCCAATCGTCATATGCTCCAGCAGTTGTGCCAAGTTTTTTATATTCAGCTTGCCATTTCGGGTCATTGTCGCCAAGAGCGATAAGAGCAGCAGAACCAATTGATACAGCGTCAGCACCTAATGCCATAGCTTTTGCTACATCAGCTCCATTTCTAATTCCTCCAGAAACTATTAATTGTACTTCTCTATGCATGTCTAAATCTTGTAACGCTTGGACAGCAGGTCTTATACAAGCTAATGTAGGTTGACCAACATTTTCAATAAAAACCTCTTGAGTTGCTGCTGTTCCACCTTGCATACCATCAAGAACGACAACATCAGCTCCCGCTTTGACAGCTAATGCCGTATCGTAATAAGGTCTTGAACCTGCTATTTTTACAAATATAGGAACTTTCCAACCTGTAATTTCTCTTAGTTCTAATATTTTAATTTCCAAATCATCAGGTCCAGTCCAATCAGGATGTCTACAAGCAGACCTTTGATCAATACCTTTAGGAAGAGTTCTCATTTCAGCAACTCTGTCACTTATTTTTTGACCTAAAAGCATTCCGCCGCCACCAGGTTTAGCTCCTTGACCAATTACAACTTCAATAGCATCAGCTTTTCTTAAATCATCAGGGTTCATTCCATATCTTGATGGAAGTAAT
Source organism: uncultured Alphaproteobacteria bacterium (assembly GCA_963926395.1). Classification (GTDB taxonomy): domain Bacteria; phylum Pseudomonadota; class Alphaproteobacteria; order HIMB59; family HIMB59; genus HIMB59. The sequence continues at coordinate 21,457 of CAWUWX010000034.1, read as the reverse complement.
TGATAAACTAAATGCTTAGACTGACCTCTTTCTTCCGGTGTCATACCTCCATCCCCTGTTGTAGTTGAAGTTCCAGCTATACTAGCACCTCTTCCTAATGCCTCTTTAGCAGGACCAGATAATGCGCCAAAACTCATACCGGCAATAGTTATTGGGATATCAAGATGTAGAGGAATTTTAGCATACCTAGTTCCTAACTTTACTTTTGTATTGCAAGATTCTCTATAGCCTTCGTAAGGATATCTAGACATAGAGGCTCCTAAAAAAAGTAAATCGTCAAAATGAGGAAGTTTTCTTTTAGAACCACCTCCTCTAATATCATATATACCTGTTTCGGCAGCTCTTCTTATTTCTGAATTGGTATACTCATCAAATGTCCAAGATTGACGAGGGGTTGTTTTAAATTTATCACTCATTTTTTAATATTCTGACACATTATCTATGTTGAAGTTATATAATTTTCTAGCAGATCCATACATTTTAAAATCCTTAGCATCAAAATTATTTATATTAGCTTTTTTTAATAATGAATTAAGAGTTTCAAGATCTTTTTTATTCATTTTTTTTTCTTCACAATCTGCGCCAAGAGATTTCACGAAACCCCTTACAAATAATTTAGCCTCATAAATACTATCGCCTAAAGCTTCACCCGCATCTCCACAAACAACCATATTGCCAGCTTGAGCCATAAATGCAGACATATGTCCAACAGATCCTTTTACTATAATGTCAATCCCTTTCATAGAAATACCACATCTGGAACTCGTATTACCATCTACGATAAGGGTACCGCCATGTGCTGTAGCACCAGCAGATTGTGAAGCGTTACCTTTTACATGAACAGTACCTGACATCATATTTTCAGCAACACCAGTACCTACATTGCCTTCTATAGTAATGAGTGCTTTTTGATTCATACCTGCACAATAATAGCCAACATGGCCTTTTATTAAAACTTCCATTTCATCTTTTAATCCTGCACAAACCGCATGATTTCCAGTTGGATTTGAAACTAAATAATTTCTTAAGTTAGATTTAGGATCTAAGTTTTGCAAAAGATCATTAACTTCTCTTAACGTCTTTTTCTTTAAATCTAGTTTAATTAACTCCCCCATGAATAAACAACTCCTGGCTCTGGTTCAAAAATTTTTGCAGTATTGACTCCTGGTAGATGAGCCATAGCTTGAAACTCAGATGCAATAGCTACATAATCTTTAGTCTCAGCAATTACTGCAGGCTTACATGCAATTTCATCTCTAACAATCGCAAAACCATTTCTTGTTCCTGCAATAAAAGTATAAAAACCATCTAAATCTTTTAATCCATTCACTAAAGTTTCTTTGAGAGATTTTTTTTTAGACAAACTATTTGAAACATAACCAGCCGCAACCTCTGTATCATTTTCAGAATCAAAGGATTGTCCTTGTTTTAAAAGTTTTCTTCGTAAATTATTATGATTAGAAAGAGAGCCATTATGAACTAAGCATTCATCTTGGCCTGTGGAATAAGGGTGAGAGCCATTTGTTGTAATGGCACTTTCTGTAGCCATTCTTGTATGACCAATAGCATGAGTACCGGAAAATTTATCTAACTGAAAATTTTTTATAACCTCATTAGGATTACCAACTTGTTTAAAAATTTCGATGGATTTTCCATAGCCCACTAAAGATACATCTTTAAATTCTGAAGATATAAAAGAAATTATTTTTTTAGGTTCTACATCAGAAATTAATACAACATGATCGGAATGTTGCTTAAGCTTTAATTTTTTAAATTTTTTTGTAATTATTTTTTTAAATGAATTAAAAGAATAATGATTAAGAAGACAAAGCGAATATTTAAATTCCTTAGATTTTTTATTTTCAGAGTAAATAGCAAATCCCGCGCTGTCTGGACCGCGAGTAGCCATACCTTGCATCATACCTGTTAGATATTTACCTAGATCTTTTGAAAGTTTTTTATTTTTTAAATATATACCGACTATGCCACACACTATTCATACCCCAACATAACCATACTCTAAAGCTGCATCAGTAATACTATGATAAAAAGAACCACCAAAACTTCTAAGGCAAAAGAGTCTGAATGTATGATTTTCATCATCAGTAAAATCAACCATAAAACTGATACCATTATATGATGAATTGGCACAATTATTTTTTTTAAATTCTGAACTATTGAGGTTTAAAGGAGTTCCCTTTTTAAGTACATCTATTGAATGTTTTCCTGAAATCTCTATACCTGCTCTAGAATGAGATAAATCAGTTGTAGCAAAATCTTCCTCATTAACACCTTGTTCAATTTTATCTTTTATATTTTTATCTGAAGATACGACCATACAAATATCAGGGCCAGTCCATAAAATTCTAGTTTCATTGTTATAATTTACTGTCTGATAAGTTTGGGGAAAATCAAGACCATCTATTTTAATTGAGTCCGTTTTAACATTACTGTTTTTAAATTTTGCTATTTGAAAAATTGAAAGATTTTTCAATTCCCTGACTGTAACTAAATTTTGTTTTTCTTTATTTTGATAATCTCCAAAATTTCCTATTTGATGATCGTTATGTAATGCAGATAAAATTATATTTTGTTTAGTCATTAAGCTCTAACCCTTTCACCTTTAGGATCAACATAGTGAGGTGATACAACCTCAACAGCAACAGAAATATTTTTCAAAGGAGATACAGCAAATAGCTTTTTACCAATTTTATTTTTACCATCTTTTAATACAGCTATAGAAAAAGGATTATCGTATTCTACACTCCAACAAGATGAAGAAACATGACCTAATTTAGGATTAGGTAACTTAGCCTTATCGTCTTCAACTAAGTGAGAACCCTCAGGTATTTTAGTTTTCTTATCAATAGGAACTAAACCTACTAGAGTTTGTCTTTCGGGATTATTGAAAGCTGATTTTTCTAAAGATCTTTTGCCTATAAAATCTTTTTTTTGACTTACCATACCATGTAAACCAATATCATAAGGAACAGCCCTTCCATCAAGTTCTGGTCCAGAAACATGCCCCATTTCAATTCTTAAAGTAGCTAAAGCTTCTGTTCCATATGGCTGAATACCAAATTCTTCTCCAGCTTTTACGATTTCACTCCACATAAATAATCCGTAGTTTGAATCAACATTTACTTCATACGCAAGTTCACCTGAAAAGGATATTCTATAGATCTTCGCTTTAACTCCAGCTATTTCAGCTTCCTTAACACCCATAAAAGGAAAATTTTCAGTTGAAAAATCAATATTTGGAAAAAGTTTTTTCATTAAGTCTCTTGATTTAGGTCCTGCAACGGCTGCTCCAGAAAATTGCTCTGTTGAAGAAACTACATTGACTTTTAATTCTGGCCATACTACCTGCAAATAAAATTCCAAATGAGATAGTACATTGGCTGCTTGTGCGGTTGTGGTAGTCATATGAAAATGATTTTCTGACAGTCTAGTTGTTGTGCCATCGTCAAATACCATTCCGTCTTCCCTTAACATCACTCCGTATCTGGCTTTTCCAATAGGAAGTTTCATCCATGCATTAGTATAAACTCTGTTTAAAAGTTCTGCTGAGTCAGGTCCTTTGATATCAATTTTACCCAATGATGTAACGTCACAAATCCCAACATTTTTTCTAACATTTAATGCCTCACGATTAACTGCATCGGACATAGTCTCATTGCCTCTAGGATAGTAACGAGGTCTTAACCATAAACCTGCATTCGTATACACTGCATTATTTTCATCATGCCATTTATGAGTAGGAGTTTTTCTAGTTGGTTGAAAATGATTACCAACTTCCCTTCCAACAAGAGTTCCGATTGTTACGGGAGTGTACGGAGGTCTAAAAGTAGTATGACCAACTTCAGGAACAATCTTTTTTTGAATATTTGAAACTTGCTGTAAACCATTTAAGTTACTTGTTTTGCCTTGATCTCCCGCCATACCCAGTGTGGTATATCTTTTAACATGTTCAATGGATTTAAATCCTTCTCTTACAGCTAACTCAACATCTGAAACAGCAACGTCATTTTGAAAATCAATAAATCTTTTAGAATTTTTTCCATTAGGCAAAGGCATACACCAAATTTTTTCATGTGTTTCTGTTTTATATTCTTTTGAAACAGGTGATACGATTTTATTATTTTTAGAAGTTATTAAATTTGACAAATCGAAACCAACTTGGAAACCTTCTTCTAAAGACTGTTTTAAAGTAAAAGAACCCTTAGCTGAACCAACCACAGTTTCTTTTTGTCTTTTTTTATCTGGAACAAAAGCATCAATATTTTTATCAAATTTTAATTTATTACCAGATTGAGATGATAGGTGAACTGTTGGTGTCCATCCACCTGACATACAAATACAATCACAGTTGACTTCTTCTAAATCAATAAAACTATCTTTGGTAGAGTTAAGTTTTCCTATTGTTGCCGAGCTGATTTTTAAATGACCTTTAGTGTCAGCTACACCAGAACTAAATCTTATTTCAATCCCTAATGACTGGGCTTTTTTAACTAAATCTCCTGAAGAGCTATTTCTTATATCAAGAACTAAAGGACTAATATTATTTTCTTTAAACTCAATTGCTGATAAGTATCCAGTGTCATTATTAGTAAATATAATTGGATTTTTTCCAACTAAAGTTTCATAAATTTTCATATATTCATTTGCAGCTGAGGCAAGAAAGATACCAGGTCGATCATTATTACCAAAAGACAATGGTCTTTCAATGGACCCAGTTGAAATAATAACTTCGCCCGCTCTTATATAATGTAATCTTTGGCGTGGAGTATATTTAGAAGGATTTTCAATATGATCGCTGACTCTTTCAAACATAACAGTCATATTATGATCATAATAACCAAATACCTGCGACCTACTTTTAAGAATTACGTTAGGTAAACTCCTAAGATGTTTGATTGTTTCTTCTACCCATTCTTTTCCTGGTTTATTATTAATTGTAACCTCATCGGTCAAAAGAGAGCCACCAAAATGAACCTTATCCTCTGCTAAGATTACCTTGGCACCATTATTAGCAGCAGCCAAAGCACTAGCTAAACCGGAAGGACCCGAACCGACAACAAGCACATCACAGTGCTCATAATTGTGTTCATATCGATCTGGATCTGGGGTTAAAGATGCAACACCCATTCCTGCGGCTCTTCTAATTATAGGCTCATATATTTTCATCCAAAATGATTTTGGCCACATAAAAGTTTTGTAATAAAAACCTGCAGGGAAAAAACGATTAAGTAAATTATTGACTTCACCTATATCAAATTTCACAGAAGGCCAACAGTTTTGACTATTAGCTATTAATCCCTCCACTAACTCAACTTCAGTTGCAATAATATTTGGCTCTGAACGATCACCCTCGTGAAGCTGTACCATCGCATTAGGCTCTTCAACACCAACACCCATAAAACCACGCGGTCTATGATATTTGAAACTTCTTCCAACTAAATGAATTCCATTAGCAATTAAAGCAGATGCTAAAGTATCACCTTCATAACCCTGATAGCTTTTTCCGTTAAATTTAAAATTAATTACTTTAGATTTATTTAAAAATGAATTTATATTTTTTGTTCTATAAGATTGTGTCAATTTTATAATTCCTCTTCCAAGCGCACAGTTTTAAAAATTTCATGTGTAGCTGTATCTCTTGAAACTTTAAACCATTGTCTACAACCTGAAACATGATGCCATAATTCTGAATGTTTACCTCTGGGATTATCTCTAAAATAAACAAAATCATCCCAATCTTTAGTACTTACTTCTTTTCCTAGGGCGGGTCTTTTAACAGTAGCATCTCCCCCATAGGCGAACTCATTTTGAGATCTCTTACCACAGAAAGGACATTTAATTTCTAGCATGATTTAACCAATCCAAGGTTTTGGACCTACACCCTTTTCGTCAATTATATTGCCACTATGAAAACGTTCTAAATTAAATGCTTCATTTAATTCATGAGCTTCATCTTTGGCGATTGTATGCGCAAAAACATATCCAGAACAAGGTGTTGCTTTAAAACCACCATAACACCATCCACAATTTAGGTAAACTCCATCTATATGAGTTTTGTCAATAATAGGAGTTCCATCCATAGACATGTCCATAATTCCGCCCCAACTTCTTAACATCTTTAATCTACTAAAATTTGGAAATACAGCTAGACCTCCCGATAGAATATGTTGGATCATTGGTAAGTTTCCTCTTTGTGCATAACTATTATACCCATCAAGATCTCCACCCATTACCATTTCTCCTTTATCTGACTGGCTACAATAAAAATGACCTGCCCCAAATGTTACTACGTTATGCAGCAAAGGTTTAACTGGCTCTGAAACACAAGCTTGAAGAACATGAGATTCAACCGGTAATCTCATATTTAATTTATCGGCAAGTAAAGTAGTGTTACCCGCAACACATAAGCCAACTTTATTGGCTTTGATATCTCCACGTGAAGTTCTTACACCAGAAATTTTTCCATTATTCACATCAAATCCTGTTACTTCACAATTTTGAATTATATCGACTCCCATTGCATCAGCTTGTCTTGCGTAACCCCAAGCAACAGCATCGTGTCTTGCAGTTCCACCTCTGGGTTGCATTAACCCTCCAAAAATCGGAAAGCGACAATTTTCAGAAAAGTCTGCGAACGGAATCATTTTTTTTACTTCATCTCTATTTAATAAAACAGCATCGATTCCATTTAATCTCATTGAATTGCCTCTTCTAGCGTAGGCATTAAGTTGCGCATCAGAGTGAGCAAGATTAATAATTCCTCTTGGTGAATACATAACATTATAGTTAAGTTCTAAGCTTAAGTTTTCCCAAAGTTTCATTCCAAATTCATAAAAATGAGCACTGGCATCAAACATATAATTTGAACGAAGAATAGTTGTGTTACGACCAATATTACCTCCGCCAATCCACCCCTTTTCAAGTATAGCTACGTTAGTAATATTATGTTCTTTAGCAAGATAGTATGCCGTTGCCAAACCGTGGCCACCACCACCAATAATAATAACATCGTATTCTTTTTTTGGTTCTGGGTCTCTCCAAACCGCATCCCAATTTTGATGATTAGAGAATGCGTTTTTGATAAGACTAAGTGCTGAATATTTTTGCATATTTAATTTTTATTCTATGAGAAGAAATATATAGATCAATAAAGGATAGCGTATAATCGTGTTTCAAATTATGGAACAACTTTAACCCCTATTTTTATTGTTTAAATTAAATTATTCACAGGAAAAATGGTTTTAATATCGACTTTTTTTTAATACGATATGTTAAGTTCTAGTAGGAGTTATTAAAATGGTAAGAGTAGCAATAATCGGAGCAGGTCCAAGTGGGTTAGCACAATTAAGAGCATTTGAATCAGCAGAAAAAAAAGGAATCAAGATTCCTGAAATCGTATGTTTTGAAAAGCAAGAAGATTGGGGTGGTCTGTGGAATTATACATGGAGAACCGGTACTGATGAATACGGAGAACCTGTCCATTGTAGTATGTATAGATATCTTTGGTCTAATGGACCAAAAGAATGTCTTGAATTTGCAGATTATACATTTGAAAAACATTTTGGAAAACCTATTGCGTCTTACCCACCAAGAGCAGTGATGTTAGATTATATTCAAGGAAGATTAGCTAAATCGAACTTTAGAAATAAAATAAAATTTAGAACACCAGTAAGAAGTGTTATCTATAATAAGGAGGATGATAATTTCACAATTACTTCTCATGATTTAAAAAATGATCAAGTGAGTTCAGAGATGTTTGATTATGTAGTTTGTGCTAGTGGTCATTTTTCAACTCCTAATGTACCTACTTTCAAAGGCTTAGATAAGTTTGGCGGGCGTGTTATGCATGCGCATGACTTTAGAGATGCTTTAGAATTTAAAAATAAAGATTTATTAATTGTTGGAACAAGCTACTCAGCTGAAGATATAGCATCCCAATGTTATAAGTATGGAGCAAAATCTATAACAATTAGTTATAGAACGAATGCCACTGGATTTCATTGGCCAGAAAATTTTTCACAGGTTCCTTTAATTACTAAAGTTGAAGAAGGTAACACAGTTCATTTTAAAGATGGTTCAAAAAGAGTTGTTGATGCAATTATACTATGTACAGGATACCTGCATTATTTTCCATTCTTAACCGATGATTTAAAATTAAAAACAAATAACTGTTTATGGCCTTTAGGAATTTATAAAGGGATTTTTTGGGTAGATAATCCAAAAATGATGTACTTAGGAATGCAAGATCAGTTTTATACTTTTAATATGTTTGATGCCCAAGCCTGGTATGCAAGAGATCATATACTTGGGAAAATTGCATTGCCATCAAAAGAAGAAATGTTAAAAAATAATCAAGAATGGAAAGAAAGAGAAGAAAAACTGGAAACAGATGAAGATATGATTTGGTTTCAAGGTGATTACACTAAAGAACTAATTGAAGCGACTGACTATCCAACATTTGATATAGAGGGTGTAAATAAAACTTTTATGGACTGGGAGCACGATAAGCACAATGACATCATGGGATATAGAAATAAATCCTACAAATCATTAATGACTGGGACAATGGCGCCTGTTCATCATACTGACTGGTTAAAAGAATTAGATGATTCCTATGAATCCTATATGAAGAATTAAATATTTAAGCTTTAACTCTCGTTTTATCCGGATCATAAAAAGGAAATCTAACCACTTTAGCCCTTATTCTTTTTTGATGTCCGTCTAATTTTCCAATTTCAACTTCAGTATCGATTGCAGAGTAATTTATATCCATTTTACATAAAGCAATCATCTTATTTAAAATAGGAGATTTCACTCCACTGGTAATAGTTCCAATTTGCGCTTTAGCCCCAACATCATGAACACAATCACCATGACCGCAAAGCTCATTCCCCTCAATTTCCAAACCCACTAATGTTCTTTGAGGGTTGGCTTTTCTTTTAATTAAGTTTTCTTTTCCTATGAAATCATCTTCTTTTGATTTTAAAGGAACAGTAAAACTAATGCCAGCCTCAAAAGGATCTGTTTGATCATCAAACTCATAGTTTGCGAAAATTAAGCCTGCTTCAATACGAACTAAATCTAATGCGTCTAATCCCATAGGTGCAATTTTGAATTCTTCTCCAGCTTTCATTACTGCATCCCAAATTTCTGGCGCATGTCTTGGATGGCAAAAAATTTCATATCCAAGTTCACCTGTGTAACCAGTTCTCGAAACCATAATTGGAATTCCGTTTATTTCATTCAAATTTCCAATAGTAAATCTAAACCATCCCAGTTCGTCTAAAGAGGTTTGATGGTCAGGAGTCCATACGATTTTTTTAAGAATTTCTCTACTCTTAGGTCCTTGGACAGACACATTGTGAAGATTATCAGTTGAAGATTTGATCCAAACTTTTAAACCAAATTCTTTTGCTTTTTCTCGTAACCACTCTCCACAATACTCATCTCCGCAAATCCAACGAAAATTTGTGTCAGTCATTTTAAAAACAGTTCCGTCGTCTATCATACCCCCGTGGTCATAACACATTGCAGTATAAACAACTTGGCCAACCGCTAGTTTTCGAATATTTCTCGTACAAGTTCTTTGCATTAATTCTTCAGCATCAGGGCCTAAAATTTCAAATTTTCTTAGAGCGGATAAATCCATAATAATTGCTCTTTCTCGACAAGCTTCATATTCCTGGAGAGCGCCATTATTATTATATTTTGTGGCAAGCCAAAAGCCTTTATAATCAATTATATTTTCCGTCAACTTAGAGACGCGTGGGTGAAAGCCTGTTTCTTTTGTTAATTTTGGTTCTGCATCGGGTTTCATTCTATAAGCTCCTCCTTTACTAAATGGCTTATTTGGTCGGTAAATTCTAACAAACATATCCGTACAATTCCAACCATTAGCTGGGTCTATATCATCAGGACAAGCCGATGTTACACATACTAAATTTTTTACTGCCTTCATTAAAATGTAATCACCCGGTCTAGAGTAAGGTTCATCAAAGACAATAGAATTGTTTCCGTCAATACTTGTATTATAAAAAAGATTTATGGCATTCCAGCCTAATCTTTTTCTTACTGAGTAAGAGTCTAACGCATAATTAAAATTATCAGAACAATTGGGATGTCCAAAATAACCATGATCATCATAGAATTTAGATGTGCATGCTGTGCCGAATGTGTCATGACGACCAACAGTATCTCTAATGACTTCAATTAAAGGTTCGTGATTTTCAGTAAAATATTTTGAATGAAGACCTGGCATCGATCCACCACCCATAATGTATCTTGAATTAGTCGTGTCAATACCGACTTCTTTTCCCTTTTGCAATAAACTAGCATCAAAAGCAGTAAAATCAGAACACTGTCTTCCGAATACATCTATGACTTGAATATAATCTCCCTCTTCTACTTCATAGGCAATTGCAGTTTGTCTTTTAATAAAAATTTCATTAATAGGATCTCCTATCGGATCAGGTAAAATATACTCTCCTTCAATTCTAGACTTCACTCTTTCGACAATTAATCTCAAGTCAGTTGCAGGAACTCCTTCTGAAATAATATCAATTCCACCAGGGGCAGAGATGATACAAACACAATTAAGTTGTGCGGTAAATTTTTCAATTGAACCAGTTAAAGAATCATTGGAAAAAACTAAAACTGATTGGTTGATTGATTTAATATCAATTTTAAATTTTTTTAGTTTTAAACGAACTACTGTTGCGGATTCATTGTCCTCATTTAAAATAGACTTTGTGAGTCTGCCGTCATGCTCTTTTTTTAACCCTAATGCCGAAAGATCGTTTTTACCATTTTCTAAAAAACAAACTATTTCAGCTTTTTGATGACCTTCTAAATTAACAATATGAAAGCTATCTCCCTGTTCAAGCTTAATAGCCATAGACCCATTACCATGAACAGAATATTGCTCTTGATTATTTCCTAAAGCAGGTAAACCCGGTTCATAAGGTCTAGATACTGTTGGTATAATCATGAGTCTATTTTAAACATAAAATTAAAAATAATCTTTATGTTAATATTATTTTTTGTTTCATATCGTGGGATTATGCGCATTTCGTTATTTTAATAAAAAAAATTAAGCCGATATTTTAGAAAAAATATTTAAAATTATCACACCCATTATAATTAAACTTAATCCTATGATACCCGCAATATCCATTTGGTTTTTAAAATAAAAAATACCCACTAAAGTTAAGAGCACTATTCCAAATCCTGACCATACCGCATAAACATATCCGATAGATTCAAAGTTCTTGAAAGTTAAAGCTAAAAAATAAAAACAAGCAGAATAAGATATTATGGATAGAATACTTGGTCTAAGAATAGTAAACCCTTCTGATGCCTTGAGGGAAGAAGTTCCTATCACCTCTAGGCTAATTGCTAAAATAAGATATAGATATTTAACCATTTAATTATCAGTCTATGAATCTATGCCAAGTAATTTTTTTTGCCTGTCAGACCAGGTTCGGATCAAATGATCTACCGCAAGACAGATAAAAGATACAAATATTCCTAGAGTAAGAGCTACTCCCGCACCGTCTTTTCTTGATAATGCTCCCATTATAATTTGACCTAAATCCTCAGTTCCAATTAAAGCACCTAGCACTATCATGAATAAAGAAAAAATAAGTGTTTGATTAATACCTAGCATAATATGAGGAAATGCAAGTGGGATTTCTATAGCAATCAATCTTTGCATTCTTGAAACTCCAGACATTGAACCTGCCTCATGGAGAGATAATGGGACACTTTTTAATCCCTCTATAGTGTATCTTGTAGCTGGTATAGTTGCATAAACTATTGCAGCAAGTAAAACAGAAGTGTCAGTAATACCAAATAAAAGAATGACAGGAATTAAATAAACAAAAGAAGGAAAGGTTTGAAAAAAATCACATATAAAAAGCATAAACGCAGTTGATTTAGAATTTTGAGCACAAGATAATCCAACAACTAAACCAATAAAAGTTGCAACAATGACTGCAAATGTCGCCATATACATTGTAATTAAAGCTCTGTCCCAATATTCTGATAAAGCTATGAATAAAAATAGAGATCCTACAACCAGAGAAGATCTGATACCCCCAACTATAAAGCCTGCACCCATCACTAAAATAAATGTAGAAACTACAGGCATTCCCAGATAAGCCATTTTCATCGGGACTAAAATATTTGTAATAAGAAATATATTAAACGAATTTAGATAATAAAAAAAAGTTTCCCAAATCCAGTCAACCCCGGCGTCTAATAAAGGTGAAATACTAAAACCTTTTTCGTAAGGAACTAAATATAGATAGTTAATATTATTAAAATACAAACCGCCAATATAGGCAAAAATAGAGCACACAATTAATAAAATAGAAAAAATAATTAAATTTTTATTTTTTTGATAAAAATTTAAATTTGCAAAATAATTTTTTTGTTTGTTCGCCCATGCGAGTGAAAATTTATCTAATACGATAGCAATGATAACAATACAAATTCCTATTTCAGCAGCTTTACCAATTTTTAATGAATTTAAAGCTAACTTTAAATTAAAACCTAATCCCTTAGCTCCAATAAAAGAAGCTATAACAGTCATGGCAAGGCATTGCATAATAACCTGATTCACGCCAATTAAAATGTCAGTTCTAGCAGTAGGAATTAAAACTTTAAATAATAATTGGAATTTATTACATCCACTCATAAGTCCAGATTCAACAACTTCAGGTGATATTTTTTTTAAACCAAGAATTGTTAAACGCACCATAGGAGGTGTTGCAAATATAATAGTCGCAATTGCACCAGCATGATCACCAATACCAAATAATATCATAACAGGAACTAAAAATGAAAAATGAGGCATTGTTTGGGCAACATTTAAAATTGGCTGTAAGGCTGATTCAACTTTTTTATTTAAGTAGCCCCAAACTCCTAAACTTAATCCAAAAATAAAACATATGGGAGCTGTGATTAAAACAAAAGATAAAGTTTGCATTGAAGGTTCCCACTGGCCAAATAGAGAAAGATAACAAGCTCCTATACCCGCTAATAATGCTAAACGAACTCCTTGAAGGTGATAACCAAGAAGCATTCCACCTGCTACAACCGCAGTCCATGGAAGTGCTGGCCATATAAACCATTTATTTGAATTCAGCCAAGAGCTACTAACGAAAGTGCCGATTGTCTGCGCTCCACCAAGAAAAATTTCTCTAATAAATGTAATTAAAAACAAAACACCACTAGATATAGCTCGGGTAAACTCTCTAATTGCGGCTTTTTTTTCATACATTTCAAATACCGGATCCCAAACCTTTAAAGGAAACCAATCATAAAGAGCGCTATAAATTAAATTATTAATCCAAAGTGGGAAATCTTTAAATAAAGAGGGTAATCTCCAAAGATAATTTCCTTCAGACTCAGGTACTATAAAATAAGAAATTAGAAAAATAAAAAAAAGAAGTAAGAATTGTTGAGGTCTAGAATTTTTAAATTTACTCAACATTATAAATTAAATTTAACTTCCAAATAAAACTTTAATTACTTTAGATGAGTTTAAAGATCCGACTATTTTATCATCTTTAGGATCAATGACATTTAAAGGTTCTTTACTACTTAAGATAGTCTCAGCTATTTTTTCTATTAAATCATTTTTAGATATTTTTAATTTATTAGTAATAGTTGGGTCGATAGGATCCATGATGGATTCGATTTTAATAACTTTTTCTCTTGGAACGTCTTGTGTAAATTTTTTTACATACTCAGTTGCGGGATTCAAAACAATATTATCGGGTGTATCTAATTGTTCGATTATTCCATCTTTCATAATTGCAATTCTATCTGCCAACCGTAATGCTTCATCAAAATCATGAGTAACAAACATAATTGTTTTATTTAATACTCCTTGTAATCGCAAAAATTCATCTTGCATTTCTTTACGAATTAGAGGGTCAAGTGCAGAAAATGGTTCATCTAAAAACCAGATATCGGGTTCGACTGCAAGTGAACGCGCTATCCCTACTCTTTGCTGCTGACCACCTGATAATTCTCTAGGAAAGTAGTTTTCTCTTCCTTTTAGTCCAACCAAATCAACCATTTCCATTGCTTTGGTAATGCATTGATCTGGAGTAATTCCTTTAACCTGAAGTGGGAAAGCGATATTCTCTAATACAGTTTTGTGGGGTAAAAGCGCAAAATTTTGAAAGACCATCCCCATTTTATTTCTTCGAAGTTCAATCAGTTCTTTACCGTTCATAGCATTAAGATCTTCACCATCAATATAAATCTTACCTGCCGTTGATTCACTTAAGCGGGAAATACATCTTAGTAACGTAGATTTTCCCGAACCAGATAAACCCATCACAACTAACATTTCGCCTTTATGAACCTCAAATGATGCATTATTAACTCCTACGATACACCCAGCAGCATGAAAAGATTTTGAGTCGACTATGCCGTTTGATTCTTTTAAAAGTTTTTCCGCATTATTTCCAAAAATTTTATAAACGGACTCACATTTTATTACGGGAGATTTATTCATATTTGATTTTTCAGACATTGTGTTTTTGTATTATAAGATATAACTAAAGAAAAAAAACCCCCCTTAACTTAAAAAAGAAGGGGGATTTAAATTTATAGTATTTAAGTTTTACTTACTTCAACCACTCGTCAACAGCATCTCTGTTATTAGCAATAAAAGCAGTTGCTGCATCAGCATGTGTCATGCCTAAGTTATCAACGTTGTTAGCCATTTCACCGATTTGACCGGCAGTAGCTTCCATTTTAGTTAAGAACTTATATGCACTAGTGTGAGTAAGAGGGAACTTAGCATTAGCTGCCTTCTTTAACCAACCAACTGGTGAACCACAACCTGTAGTTTCAACCGTTCCACCGTCTTCAATTCTACATCCCTGATAAAAAGTAGGAAATTCGATGAAAGTAAAACCTTCTGCATCAGTAAAGTTCGGAGTCCAGTTAAAAATAACCGTTCCACGACCTTCTTTTTTGGCAGCAGCAAGTTCAGTCCAAAGCGCATCAGCACTTCCAGCAAACTTAACAGTCCACTGATCATCTAGTCCAAGACCTTTAAGTCTGTTAGGCATCACATCAGTATGCCACTCATAAGGACCTTCTAACCAACGACCCTTACCACCTGAATCAGCAGTAGCAAAATTCTTTTGACATTCTGCAGATTTTAAAGCTTCCCAATTAGGAAGACCAGGACATAAGTCTTGCTCTATAACCCAGTTAGGTACACCCATATCTTCTAGTGTTGGGGCTGCATGGCTACCGGCATCAATTAAGCCACCTTTATCCATTGCTTCATACATAGGCTTAGCCATAGTTGACTGCCATGTTTCGTGAGCTAAATGAAGATCACCTACTCTGACAGCTTCATATCTTGAAGCGGATTCAGCAGGAACTAATTCAACATTATAACCTAACTCTTCATAGACCTGACCAATAACATTAGCCATAACAACTTGACTTGACCAGTTTAACACTGGAATTCTGATTGGATCAGAGCTAGCAGCTTTTGCAATATTAGCAAAACTTGATAATGAGATAACTACAGCTGCGATTAATCCAACAATACTATTTCTTACTTTCATATCGTTCTCCTCTTTTATATTTAACTTTTGATATTATTTAATATTAAAAACATCAAAAGCAAAAGCAAACCCAATCAAAAAATATATGATATTATCTGATCTGGTGAATGCTCTTTATTCATTCCTAATTTTATTATATATCTGAAAGTGGTAAACGATAAAGCTAAAAGTTTCATAGATTGGAACAGTAAAATATGGACAAAATTAATACATATATAAAAACTATTGAAAAAGCTCAACTATTTATAGATTTAAAATCTCTTAAGCATAATTATAGATTAATTAATCAAATTACTAATAAGTCATTGATAATTGGAGTTGTTAAAGGCGATGGTTATGGGCATGGAATGATGAAATGCTCTGAAACATTAATAAAGTCAGGATGTAAAAATTTATATGTTGCCAACATAGATGACGCCCTTAATCTGAGAAACATATATAAAAAAGTAAGAATTTTTGTTCTCTCTGGACCAATCAATCATCATGAAGTAGGAATATTAGATAGAAATAGAATAACTCCTATTATTAATAATCCCGGTCAATTAGAACTCGTTTTAAAATATAGTTTATTAAAAAATAAAAAAATGAATGCGGTTATACAGATAGACACTGGAATGAATAGAATGGGATTTAAGCATAATGAACTTTCTTATCTCAATGAAAAACTAAAAATGTTGAATGTGTCATTTCTAATGAGTCATTTTACTTCAGCTGATGAGAAAGATAAGAAAAACAGTAATAAACAATTAAAGCAATTACTAAATTTAAATCAAAATCTTAATTATAAATTAAGCATCGCTAATTCGTCGGGTTGCTTCTTAAATTCAAATTATCATTTAGATTATGTAAGACCCGGTAAGAGTCTTTACGGTATGAATCCTTTTAAAAAAAAATCATTTGGGCTTAAGCAAGTTGCTTCCTTATATGCACCTATTATTCAAACATCTTCCATTAATAAAAATGAAACAGTAGGTTATGGAAAAACATATATAGCTCAAAAAAAAATAAAAACTGCGACTATCAATTTTGGTTATGCAAATGGTTATATGAGGTCAGCAAGTAATCGAGCAATTACTTATATAAATAGTATTCCGGCAAAAGTTCTTGGAAGAATTTCCATGGATTTAGTTACGATCGATGTTTCAAGCATTCCTGAGCAATTTTTGCATTTAGGGTATCCGGTTGAGATATTAGGAGAGAACGCAACCTATGAAAAAGTTTCAGAAACCTTGGGAACGCACGAGTTAGAGACTTTAATTTCGATAGGTCTTGGGACTCAAAAAAAATATTTATCTTAATATAAAAAAATATAACGTAGTTACATGAATCTTATTGAGAGATTGGACCAAGGTCCTGTTATATGTGCAGAAGGCTATTTATTTGCTATGGAGAGAAGAGGCTATCTTTCAGCAGGAGCTTATGTACCGGAGGTTGTTTTAGAACATCCTGAAGTAGTGACTCAATTGCATCGTGAATTTATTAGATCTGGTTCTGATGTTGTTGAAGCCTTCACTTATTATGGGCATCGTGAAAAATTAAAACTAATTGGAAAAGAGCATCTTTTAGAGTCTCTGCAGACTAATGCTTTAAAAATAGCTAAAGCTGCAGCTGATGAATTTCCAGAGTTAAATTTAATGGTTGCTGGCAATGTTGCTAATACAAATATCTATGACACTGCAGACAAGCAATCCCATATTGATTGTCAAAAAATGTTTGAAGAACAAATTGGTTGGGCAAAAGAAGCGGGAGTAGATTTTGTGATAGCAGAAACAATTTCTTGGACGGGTGAAGCTCAAATTGCTCTTAAGGCAATTAAAGATGCAGGAATGATCGCTGTTGTAAATTTAGCTGTTCCAGCTGGAGATAAAACAAGAGACGGGCACTCAGTTGGTGAAGCTTGTAAAATACTTGAAGATCATGGTGCAGATGTAGTTGGTTTAAATTGTTATCGCGGTCCTACCATGATGAAAAAACTATTACCTGAGATTAAAAGAAGTGTGTCTTGTCATGTCGCTGCCCTTCCCGTTCCATTTAGAACAAATGAAGAGTATCCAACTTTCATGTACATTAAAGATGAAGGTTGTGATTGTATTGATGGCAATGTTTCTCATATTGCTCTTGACGGTCTAACATGTACAAGATTTGAGATGGGTAATTTTGCAAAAGATTGCGCTGAAATGAATGTAAACTTTATTGGTATTTGCTGTGGAGCAGACCCTCATCATGTAAGGGAAATGGCAGTTAGTTTAGGTAGAAAGCCGATCTCCTATCAATATTATCCAGATATGGATAAGCACTTTGCTTATGGCAAAGACAAGCAACTTAAAAAAATTAATGATGCTAAACATTTAAAATTGTAGAAATTTTATAATTATTTCAAAAAAAAAGCTACACTCTGACTTTAAAGAACAGAGTGTAGCTATAAAATTTAAGTATTAAAAAGGATTATACCTTTTTTAATTTCTCAGCTTTGCTTTTTCCTCTGTCTTCAACGATTTCAAATTCAACCTTATCTCCTTCGTCGAGACGATCAATTCCTGCTTCTTGAAGAGCTGTGATGTGAACGAAAATATCTTGATCGCTACCTTCTGGTGCGATAAATCCAAATCCTTTTTGTGGGTTAAACCACTTTACTGTTCCTGTAGTCATGTTAGTACCTTTCTGTATTATATATTTTTATATAATGTTTGTTTTTAGTTAAGAGCCATACACTGAATTTTATAAACAGAGTATTTCTCGAGAATAATTATTTAATCTAAAGACGATCATCTACGATAAACCGGACCTGCGATAAAATAAATTGTTCGAGGGAATAAATTAGATCTTTTTTAAGTTCTCCGCTTTATTTTTTCCTCTATCTTCAACAATTTCAAATTCAAACTTATCTCCTTCATCGAGATGGTCTAATCCGGCTTGTTGAACAGCTGTGATGTGAACGAAAATGTCTTGATCGCTACCTTCTGGTGCGATAAATCCAAATCCTTTTTTTGGGTTAAACCATTTCACTGTTCCTGTAGTCATTTCGTAACCTTTCTTATTAGTAAATAATAAAGATTAATAAATCTAATATCTGCAAACAATGTTTTTTTTGGAAACTAAGTAATGAATATTCAATAAAATTAACCTTAAGTACTCTAGTATTAATATAGATTTCTTTCTAAAAAACAAATGGTATTTATACATATGGCTAGCTCACTAATTGTTTTTCCAGAACACCATAATGGAGTATTTAGTAAGTCATATTTAGGAAAAATAGCTAAAAAAAAGGCTTTTTTAAAAATATATCAAAAGAATAAGACAAAAATATTCAATAGGAACATAAATAGACACCATCAAATAGTATTGAAAAAAGCTTCTGAACTAAAATTAACACCTAAATTACTCTTTTCGAATGAAAATATAATTATTCAAGAATTCATTGAAAATAAAAATTTAGTAAAAAGTCAGTTTTTTAAAGCTCCCTATCTTCAAAGTTTTAAAAAAAAAATAAAGGTATTTCACAAAATAGAAAAAACCAGAATACCTACATTATATAGTCAGATAATTGATTATAAAAAAACATTAAAAAAGAATAATTTTCTTAAAATAATATTAAATCATGCAGAAGATATCAATAGATACATCAATTTATATAAACAGGAAAATTTATGTCATGGAGATCTTCATTTTAAAAATATGATTCTTGGAAAGAAAAGCATTTATTTCATTGATCTAGATTATATTTGTGTTTCTTCAAGAGGTTATGATATTGCCATGTTAGCTTATCAAGAAAAGCTAACATTAAAAAAAATTAAAGAATTATCATCTCATTTAGAAATAGATATTCATGAAATAAACCACTATAAGCCCATTTGTCTACTATTAGATTATTTATGGCAAGAAGTTCAAATAGAATTAAAGATAATTAAAAAAAATACTATTCAAAAAAAAATAATTAAGAACTTCCTAAAAAGTATTTCTTAAATTCACTATTTTTTTTTAAGTCAGAAAAATTAAAAATTTTATTTTTTAAAACAGAACCATTAGAGATGAAAATAATACCGTCAATAATATCAACCAGCTCATCTAAAAAATGACTACTAATAATAGTAATTTGTAATTTATTGAAAATATGCATTTTTGTAAGTTGAGCAAAAAGATCTTTTCTTAAGCCGGGGTCCAAAGCATTAAAAGGTTCATCTAATAATAATAAATTTTGATTTCTAAGCCAACATCTTGCCAAAGAAACTCTCTGCTGCTCACCACCTGAAAGATCAGATACAATTTTAAACATATCCATTTTTAAAGAAAGTTTATTCATTACTATTTTAACTTTATTTTTATTAAAATCAGAAGTGCCCATCGAAGGATCAATGCCTAAAATAATATTTTCAAAAATAGTTAAATGATCAAAATTATTATAATTTTGAAAAAGACTAGATATGGGTCTTTCAGAAGGAGATAAATTTAGTAAATTTTTTTTTTTAAAAAAAATTGATCCTGAATTCACTTTTAGAAAGCCACCAATTAAGTTAATCAGAGTAGATTTTCCACTACCGCTCTCTCCAACTAATGCGTAAATTCCACTTTTGGAAATACTGAAGGTATATTCAGCAGAAAAGTCATTAGTGGTAAAAGATAATTTATTTAATTCCAACATTTTTATAAAGTACTCTATTGATCGAATATAAGAAGAAAACAATAAAAATCACAAAGACAGCAAGAAGAAAAAAGGCATCATCATAACGATAGCTTGAATATAATTGAGAGATCAAATAAGGAACTGTTTTAAAACTATTAGAGTTAAAAAGAGTAATAGAAGTTAGATCACCCATACTTAAAACAAAACAAGATGAGCATATGATCAGTAATTCTTTTTTAAATTTTAAAAAATCTATTTTAATAAGTCTTACTAAAGGTGATATTTTAAATTGAATAATTTTTAACCTTTCATGCTTATTATTTTCCATGAATTTAGGAAGTAAGAATAAAAAAATTAGGGGCGTTAATAGAAAAGAATTAACAAAAGAAACAATTAAAAAATTAGGTAAAATAAAATTTAGATTAGAATTTATAAGAAACAAAATAGCACTCAATGTAATTGCAGGAATAAAGCTGATAATAAAAATTGTAAAGATAATAAAATTACTTAACTGAGATTTTTTTTCATATAATCCTCTAGTAATAAATAAAGAGGAAAGGCCAATTAAAAGAGAAATGAAAAGTGAAGAAATAGCAATGAGAAAGCTATACATAAATGCAGTTAATGAACCCAGTGAAAACAAAAGATCTAAATTAAAATTAATTAATCCTTTTAGGATAACAAGACATGGGGTAAAGAAATAAAAACAAAATATAATTAAAATTATACCACTTAATAGGTTAGGCTTATAAATCCTATAAATTTCTGATTGTTTCAGGGTTAGAAGTTCGAAGTTATTTTTTAACTTTAAGATTGGAATTAAAATTATAATAATGAGTCCACTTTGGATAAATCCATAAACAACAGCATCTAAAATATTAGCCTCAAAAGAGATTTTTTGATAAATCGCAAGTTCAATAGTAGTCAATAAAGGTGAGTTAGCAAAAATATAAATTATTGTAAAGTTACTGATACAAAATATTAAAATCATTGATACTAATATAATGAAATTATTTAAAATAATGGGCCTTAGATATTTTGTTAAAGCTAAATAAAAATTGATTTTATTTGCCGTTAACAGCTTTAAATAATTTTCAGGTATATTAATCAATTTTCTATAAAAATAATTAGCCGATAACGCGATATTGAAGAAACTAGTCACATAAATAATACCCACTAGTCCAAAAAAGCTATAAGAAAAATCCAAGTTAAA
>CAWUWX010000033.1:0-17704 GCA_963926395.1 uncultured Alphaproteobacteria bacterium | reverse complement strand
AGAACCATATACTCTTCAACAGAAGAGAATAATTCTTTAATTTTTTTTAAATAATCAAATTGACGAACATATGTTTTACGGAATAAAACTTCATCAATGAAATCATTACTTAGTTTTTCATCCATTTAATTCAGGCCTTATAGATCTCCCATTTTTTTTTATTAAATCTTTATTGGATTATCATAGTTTCTTTATTCGCTAATAATAGGCATCACATTTTGTCTATAAATTTTAGTGTTATTAAAACATAGCAATCGCAACTTAAATAGATAGACCATTTTGGTGCTTTAAAACCTACTAATTTAAATATAGTATGTTCAAAATGGAAAATGAAACAGACAATGAATTAAATAGTTCCATATCCAATGATAGTGGATCAATTTTAGTTGGTGAGGGAGTTTTGCTTGAAGGAAGAATCGTCAATGCAAAAGATACAAATATTTCAGGAACCTACAATGGCTCTGTAAGTTCAGACAGTTTATATATTTCAAAAAATGGAAACCTTACAGGTGATATTAAAACTCATGACATGACTATAAATGGAAAGTTTACAGGAGATATTCGAACTGAAAATAGCCTTGTTGTGAACAGCACAGCTCTAGCAAAAGGAAATTTTGAATATTCAACGCTAGAGGTTAAATTCGGTGCTACTATTGAAGGAATGGTCAAGCACTCAGGCTCTCTTTCAACTTTTACACCATCTGAAAAAATAGCTTCCCAGGAGGAGCCACATGATCTAGATGCTCAAAGCGTAGATAACTCTTCAGAGAATAATAATTAAATGTCAATTTTTGGTTCACAAGAAAAGAAAGAAAATTCAGAAGATAAATTTATATTTCCACTTTCCAGCAATACTACCTCTCATCACAGTTTTATCAGTGAAGACCTTGAGATTAACGGGAACATAATAGGTAAAGACTATATTGATTTTAATGGAAAAATTACCGGAACTCTAAGATCTAATAAAATTGATATTAGAGAAAAAGGAATAGTGAATGGAGAAATCCATGCGGAAAATGTTATTGTGGCAGGAGAAGTTGATGGTGAAATTAAGGCCGATGATCTCTATATCCGCTCAACTGCTAAAATAAAAGGCGTTATAAGATATAAGAATATAGACATTCAAGCTGGAGCAATTATTACAGCAGAGCTTATAAAGACCATTTAGAAATCTTCTTTAAAACAGTTAATTATATTAAAAACTCAAGATTTATAGTCTATATTAATTCCAATAATAATTATTAAGGAGAGAAAATTGAATAAAATATTTGTAATTATAGCTTCTCTATTTTTTGTACCTTTATCCCTTTTTGCTAAATGGGAAGAGGTTCGTATTGGAACAGAGGGTGCTTACCCACCATGGAATGGCACAAATGCTGCTGGTGAATTAGAAGGCGCAGAAATTGATATGGCAACAGAACTTTGTTATAGAATGGGCGTAAAATGTACTTTTGTAGCGCAAGACTGGGATGGAATTATTCCTGCCTTACTCAATAAAAAGTATGACGTGATCATTGCTGGTATGTCTATTACCGAAGAGAGAATGGAAAAAGTAGATTTCTCTATTGGTTATATGACGGATGGAGCATGTTTAGTTGTTAGTAAAGATTCAGCTCTAGCTTCTTATCAGTCTGAATTAGAAAGTGTAAACTTAAATAATTCAGATGCAGCCACTCAAAAAGTAGTAGGTTCGGTTGTTGCTTTACTAAAGGGAAAAAAAGTTGGAGTACAAGGTGGAACAATTCACCAAAACTTTATTGAACAATATGCAAGCAGTGCTCTTTTAAGTACTTATTCTACCCAAGATGATCTTAATCTTGATCTTGGAGCAGGTAGAGTCGAAATTGGTCTTGCTGATTGTGGAGCTTTTGATGACTACATGTCCAAAAAAGAAGGAAGTAATCTTACATCAGTCTCCCCATCTATGGGTGGAGGACCTTTTGGCGACGGAGTCGGAGGCGCTTTTAGAAAAGAAGACGATGATCTAAGAGAAATGTTTAATGATGCAATCAAAGCCTCATTAGCTGATGGAACTATTTCTACTATAGCCAAAAAATGGTTTGGTAGAGACATTTCTATGTAATCTATTTTTTATCTGGGTGGCGCTTAGTCGTCACCCATTCTTATTAAATCTTTATGGAATTACTATCATTAGGCGATACTGGTTGGGGCGATGAAATGCTCCGCGCCTGTATGATGACTCTTGCTGTTAGTTTATGTGCTATGGTTTTTGGATTAATTCTCGCCATACCTTTTGTTCTTATGAAGCTTTCTAATAGTTGGATTTTAAAATTCATAGCAAATTTTTTTACAACAGTAGTCAGGGGTATCCCTGAGCTTTTAATTATTTATTTATTTTTTTTTGGTAGTAGTGCTGCCATCATGTTTGTTGCAAGCATATTCGGACACAATGGATATATAGAGATCAATGCTTTTTTTATTGGAGCATTTTGTGTGGGTATTATTTGTGCTGCCTATTCGACAGAAGTACTGCGAGGAGCCGTTAAGGCTATCCCTAAAGGGCAAATTGAGGCCTCCCATTCTTATGGAATTAATGGCAGACGGATGCTTTTTGGAATAATGATCCCGCAAACATTAAGAATCGCACTTCCTGGCATTGGGAACATATGGCAATTAGTTTTAAAGGATACAGCTTTAATTTCTGTTACAGGCCTAGTTGAAATTATGAGACAAACTCATATTGCATCAGGATCTACTAGAGAGCCATTTTTATTCTTAGTTACAGCAGGAATTCTATATCTTCTTCTTACAACCTTCTCAAATAAATTTTTTATGATTGCTGAAAATAAATACAGCAAAGGTTTTATTTAATGAATTTTAATTTAATTTACGAAAGTTTTTTAGATATTTTAAAAGGACTGGGAGCTTCTTTAGAAATTATTATTTTAAGTTTATTTTTAGGACTATTATTGTCTGTAGGTATCGTAATGATGAGACTTACAAAAAATATTGTATTAAATAGTTTTAGCAGAAGTTTTGTATTTGTGATTAGAGGAACCCCACTATTAGTACAAATTTATTTTATTTATTATGGTCTTGCTCAATTCACAGCCATTAGAGAATCTTTTATATGGATAGTTTTAAAAGAACCTTTTTGGTGTGGAGTTCTAGCATTAACAATTAACACATCAGCCTATACCTCAGAAATCATTCGAAGTGGTTTAAATTCTATCATTAAGGGACAGGCAGAATCTGCAGTTGCATTTGGTATGAATAAGTTTCAAGCCTTTAAAAGAATTCTTTTGCCCCAAGCTAT
Source organism: uncultured Alphaproteobacteria bacterium (assembly GCA_963926395.1). GTDB lineage: Bacteria > Pseudomonadota > Alphaproteobacteria > HIMB59 > HIMB59 > HIMB59. The sequence goes on along the minus strand of CAWUWX010000033.1, from coordinate 14,427 downwards.
TCGTCAATCTATTCCAGCTTATTCAAATGAGATAATCCTAATGATTAAAGCTAGTTCTTTGGTAAGTGTCATTACAATTATGGAAATGACAGGAATTGCTAGAAAAATCATATCAAAAACTTTTGCTCCTATAGAAGTTTTTATAGCAGCGGGAATAATATATTTAGCCTTAAACTATTTAGTAACAGTGATTTTTAAAAAAATCGAAAAAAAATATACTATTTCTTATTAAGTTTTTTTTTATATCTACTAATATTTAAGCCAAAAATTAAAGATAAAATTATAAAAGGACTAAACCATAAAAATAATTTATTTTTTCTTGGTTGGAAGCTGATGTCTTCCCCATATATCGTCAATAATTCATTTTTGATTTCTTCTTTTGTAAGACCTTGATTAAATTTCAACTTTATTTGTTCTCTTAAATTTTGGGCAAAAGCTGTTTCAGAGTCATAAATGCTTTGTCCATCACAAACAAGACATCGAATAGTCTTATAAAAATCAATTCTTATTTGTTCCTGGGATGTGACATTAAAAGGAAACAATAATAAAAAAAGTAAAAATAATTTATAGAAATTCTTCAATATCATTTCCAAATAAAGGGCCTTGAATTTTTTTATATATGACCTGTTTATCAATAAAATAAGTTTCAGGAACGCCTATTAATCCAAGTTTAAAGGCAATATCACCATCATCGCGTATAACATACTCATAAGGATTCCCATGTTCATTTAACCATTGATTGAGATTGCTCTCTTCATCACGAAAATTAATACCAATAATGATGATACCTTTTTGTTTCAGTTTCATAAAAGTAGGATGCTCAGCTAAACACGGAGCACACCAGGAAGCAAAAAAATTAATCATATATATTTTGTTATTTAAACTATTTCCTATTCGTTCATTCTTGAAATAACTTAATTCTTCAAAAATTATTTGTGGTAATGGGGGGTAGGATTTTTTAACTAAATTTTTGTCATTATTTAAATTAAGAATTATGACTAAAGCTGTGGCTAATAATAATATAGGTATAATAATAATTTTAATTTTATTCATATTTTTCTTTTCTAAAAATTGATAAACCTATGCCTAAAATTAATAATATAGTTGAAAGCCATAATAAATTAATTAAAGGCTTATAAACTATATTTAAAATCACATTATTCTCAGTAATACTGGTGATTGTAGAATAAAAATTATCAAAGAAATAACTTTTTTTTGAAACTTCTGTCGTGGTTTGTCCGGAGGGTTGATAGATATTTTTAGAAGGACTTAATAAAATAAGTTTACCTGAATTATTAATTGTAATGTCTACTTCAATTTTTTGATGATTGCTGTATGACCTCTCATTAATATTATTTAAAGTAACTTGAATTTCAGGACTTAACGATTGAGTCATGTTTGATGTATTGGTAAATTCTATATTATAATCTCTGTCAAACTGTTCTGTAAATACGGCTGCTAAGATAAATAAAGCTATACTTAAATGAGCTAACCACTGACTTACAAAAGAAAGGCTCATGCTTTTTAATAAAGAGGGAATTGTAATGATGCTCATTGCGATAATAGGAAAGCATAATATAGCTGCAAAAGTAAAATAAATATTTTTCCATACTAAAAAAAATACTATACCAACAATGATAGTTAGAAGGACTAATTTAAAGATAGATTTAAAATTCACAGTATTCCCTCCCCAGGATAATTGAGGGGCAATAGCCATTAATAAGATTGCTGGCGCCAATAAGATATTAAAAGTGATATTATAGTACGGAGCGCCGACAGAAACTTTTTCTTGATATACTATTTCTGCAAAAAGTGGATAGATTGTTCCTATAAAGACGGTGAGAGCAGCAGTAATAAAAAATATATTATTAAATAGTAAAAAACTTTCTCTACTTACTAGATTAAATCTATCTTGGTTAAATAATTTGATGCTCTTTATATTTAAATATAATGCAAAAGATAGAAGATAGGCAATAATTGCCAAAAGATACATTCCTCTTAGTGGATCACTAGCGAAACTGTGCACAGAAATAATTAAATTAGATCTAACTAAAAAAGTGCCAAAAATGGCAGCAATAAAGGCATAAAGACAAAGATTAAGAGACCAAATTTTTAATTCATTTTTTTTAATTGATACAGCGGTTGAATGAATCAGAGCAGTTGTTAATAGCCAAGGAATTAAAGAAACATTTTCAACTGGGTCCCAAAACCACCAACCTCCCCAACCTAACTCTGAATAAGCCCAATATGATCCTAAAACAATTCCTGAAGTAAGAAAGAACCATGAAATTTTTGACCATTTTAAAATTGTAATGAAATACTTTTGATCAAATTTTTGTGCTGATAAAATATGAACAGCAGCAGCAAAAGGAATAATAAGACCTATATATCCTAAAAATAATACCGGAGGGTGTATAACAAATAAAAAATGTTGAAGAACGGGATTAAGTCCCAAGCCCCTACTATCAGCAAAAGATTCTAAATAGATAAATGGATTAGAGCTTACAATAACATAAAATATAAAACCAATTTCAATTAATAAAATATTTCTAATAATATTTTTATAATCTTTATTATTAAATAAATAGATGAGCAGATATAAATTAATAATAAATACCCATAATAGAATAGATCCTTCATGACTCCCCCATGTAGAAGCAATTCTATAAAATAAAGGATCGTCAATAAATGAATTTGCGGCAACATTTAAAATTGAGAAATCTGAAATAATAAATCCAATCATTAAAACTATAAACGGCATACATCCTGTTATCCCAATTAAAAGTAAAATGATTTTACTCAATGAAGATGAGAATTTATGATGCAGAAATAAAAATAATAAAACTAAAAACAAATTTGAATAAATAAAAAATTGACCCGACAATAATAACAATTAATTTCCCCTCCATGTGTCTTCTGACTTCATTTTGTCAATAGCGCTTTGAGGCATATAATTTTCATCATGTTTTGCCAGTACAGTAATTGCAATTAGAACTTTATTTTTCAGCAAACCTTCAACAATAATGCCTTTATTTTCTTCAACCAGATTAGGGAGTGTTTTATCAAATATAACGGGAACAGAAATTCCATTTTCATCTGTTATCTCAAAATGCCAAATGGCATTTTCTAATCTCAAAGTATCTTTCTTTAATAAGCCTCCTATGCGCAGTAATTGATTTTCTCCAATTTCCAATTGATCAATTTCTGAAGGTGAATAGAAGAAAGAAATTTTGTCTTTTAAGGCATAACTAATTAAATATATGGAACTAGCAAAGCAGATAAAAATTATAACAAAAAAAATAAGTCTATTTTTTATCTGTTGGTTGATTTTTTGAAATTTCACTTATCTTATTTAATACACTTTTTTTACTGTTCATAATTATAATCGTTGTCACAGCAGCTAAAATTATGAAAAAACCATAGCATATTAAGACAAAATAGAGACTATTCATTAAATAGCTTCCTTCTCTCATATCTTCTTGTTTCAGTAATTGTCACAAAAATATTTATTATCCAATACAAACAAAGGATTAAAATGCAGAAAAAACTAATCATCAGAGTTGTTAAATAAATTCCAGAAAGACTAGGCCCACCAATTTTAAATACACTTGCTCCTTGATGCAATGTTGTCCACCAATTAACCGAAAATTTGACAACGGGAAGGTTAACTAGACCAATTACAGCTAATATTGATGCCGCAAAATCAGATTTTTGGAAATGTTCAAATGAGTTAAGCAATATCAAATGACCCAAATAAATAAAAGTCAATATTAGCATTGAAGTAAGTCTTGCATCCCATACCCAAAATGCTCCCCACGTTAAGTATCCCCATATAGAGCCAGTTACTAAAACAGTTATACTCATCAATAATCCAATCGGAGATATGGCTCTGGCAATAATAAAAGATGTTGGAGATTTAAAAACAAGTCCAATAATACTAACAGTTCCCATGATTCCAAAAAGCATTAAAGAAAGCCATGCCGCAGGGACATGAATAAACATAATTTTAAAAGAAACACCCTGATAATAATCATTTTCTATAAAAATAATCATTCCTAAAGAAATAATTGAAAAGGCTAAGAATAAAAAAAATAATAATTTTTTATATTTATCAAAAAAATTGCTAAGAGTTTTTGGATTAAGAACAATCATTTACATAGATAGTTTTTTTAAAGCAAAACTAGTTAATAACGGTGAAAAAGCAAGATTTAATAAAAAATATGCAAAGAAAAATAAGTAAGAATTCATATTCCCTAAATCAATATCTAGAGCCCCAATAGAAAATATTAAAATAGGTATAAACAGAGGGAGCGTAACTACACTAGTAATAGCAAGACGATTACTTTTGGAATTTGAAATCGAAGCCGTGATAGAAGATATAAACACAAGACTAAGAAGGGATAAGGCCGCTAATATGTTAATCTGCCAAAAAAATTTAAAATCAAGTGAAAGAGTAAGAAATATCAAAGGAGATGTTATCAAAAAGAATAAAACTAAATTTATATAAATCATAACATTTTTAACTAAGACGATTACTTCCAGAGCAAATATGGAATTTAAATATTGTTGAATTTTCGGATCGCTAAAATCTTCCAAGTAGACTTTTTCAACTTTTATAATAACTACTAGAAATAATAAAATCCATATTATGGTCATAGATATTTTACTATCAATTTGTATATAACGTAAAGACAAACCAAAGATAGACGAAGCCATTACAATAAAACAAAACAAGATCAACGTTTGAGTGCTTTTTAATAGCATTAGACGCCACTCTTTTAAGCAAAGTAAATAAAATTTTTTCATCATAATAAATTATACTCTTTCAACCCTGTAAGCATAGGCATGATGTGGGTTGCAATAATTATCATTCCTTGTTGATCTCTTTTCATAGAAATAATTTTTGTTAGTTTTTTAATTGATTCTTCGTCTAAGCCGTTAAATGGATCATCTAATATCCATATAGGCTTATCGATTAGCATTAATAATAACATTCTTAATTTTCTTTTTTGTCCAAAAGATAAATGTAGAAATTTTTTATTGATATTGAGTTCACTATATAAATAATTAATACTTCTATTGATTGCTTTATCATTTGGAGTTACCCCATTTATAGTTAACCAATAATGAATGTTTTCTAAAACTGAGAGATCTTCATAGGCATAATTTTCCTCACTAATAAAAATAAAATTTTTTGATGAAATAGTCGGATTAATTAAATCTGAATAATAATGAACAGTACCTTCTAAGGGCTCTATAAAATTAGCCAAGCATGAAAGTAAAGTTGATTTACCACTTCCATTAGGGCCTTTAATTAATACGATTTCAGAATGGGATATTGATAAATTAATCTTTTTTAAAACTAATTTATTGCCACGGGCAAAAGAGAGGTTTGATATTTTTAACATAAAAAAAGCGGGTTATTATAACCCGCTTTTAAGTGAACTTCTAAAGAATTAAAAGTTAAAAAATTATCTTTTTCTTTTAGCTGCTGCTTTTTTCTTAGGTGCAGCTTTTCTCTTAGGTGCAGCCTTCTTCTTAGGTGCAGCTTTTCTCTTAGGTGCAGCTTTTTTCTTAGCAGCTTTTCTCTTAGGTGCAGCCTTCTTCTTAGGTGCAGCTTTTTTCTTAGTAGCTTTTTTCTTCGGTGCTGCTTTCTTAGCAGCCGTTTTTTTCTTAGGTGCAGCTTTCTTCTTAGTTACAGCCTTTTTCTTTTTTGCAGCCATTATAGCCTCCTTATTTATCTTACTAACTAGTTAGTAACGTGCGAATATTAATTATTCGCTATCTAATTAAAAGATTAAAAAAAGATTTAACTATGTCAACCTCTTATTTGTTATAGTATTTTTTTTAAAATGAGTTTTATAGAAATAATCTTAGGGCCAACCAATACAGGAAAAACTTTTTATGCATTTGAACAAATGTTTTTGTATAAAAATGGGGCTTTTGGTTTCCCATTACGTCTTTTAGCTAGAGAAAATTATGATAAGGCATGTAAATTATATGCAGTTGATGAAATTGCATTAATTACGGGTGAAGAAAAAATAATTCCTAAAAATGCTAAATATTTTTTTTGCACAGTCGAATCAATGCCAGAAAAAAATTTTGAATTTATTTGTGTAGATGAGATTCAGTTAACTTCAGACTATGAACGTGGTCATATTTTTTCACAAAAACTTTTATATGTGAGGGGTGAACATAAAACAATTTTTTTAGGTTCAAGTGTTATGGAAAATTTAATTCGTGAATTAATACCTGATGCAGAAATTAAATTTAAAAATAGATTTTCAGAATTGAGTTTTATAGCACATAAAAAGATTCAAAATATAAAACCAAGATCAGCAATTATAGCTTTTAATTTAATTGATTTATATGAGGTGGCAGAACAAATAAGAATGCTGAAAGGTGGTGTGGCGCTTGTAGTAGGAGCCCTTAGTCCTAAGACTAGAAATGCCCAAGTTAAATTATATGAAGATGGCGATGTAGATTATATTGTAGCCACCGATGCTATAGGAATGGGATTAAATTTAGATATTACCCAGGTATATTTTACTAGTTTGGAAAAATTTGATGGAAAGTATGTCCGCCCGTTAAACGATCTAGAAATAGCTCAAATAGCAGGTAGAGCCGGAAGATATACCAAAGCTGGTTTTTTCGGGAGTACCCTGAATGCCAGATTTCAAAATAAAGAGACAGTGGATAATATTCAATTAAATAAGTTTGAACCAATAAAAAAAATTTTTTGGAGAAACCCACTTCTTTCTTTTAAGTCGCCTTATGATTTAATTAGGTCTCTAAGAGTAAGCCCTCCAAATCCAAAATTAGTTCTGAAAAAAGATGCAGCTGATCAAAAATTTTTAATGAAATTTCTTGGAGATTATAAAAAAAAGTATCCCATTAATACGCCTGAGGAATTAAAAAACTTATGGGATATTTGTAGAATTCCAGATTTTCAAAATATATCTGATGAAAAACATTTAATTTTATTAGCTAATGTCTATGGAGAATTATTTAATAACGAATGGAAATTATCAGAAGATTTTCTGAGATCAAATATTACAAAATTAGAAGATTACAAAGGCAATATTAATGACCTTATCTATAACTTAAATGAAACTAGAACATGGCTTTACATAACCAATCATAATAAGTGGCTTCATAATAATAATTGGATTAAAGTTGTTGAAGAGATTGAAAATAAACTCTCTGACGAAATTCATAATAGCTTATTGCAAAAATTTGTTGATAAAAATCAAAGTGCTATTGTTCAAAATTTGAATCTTAGCTCAAAGAACATAAACATGGACGATAGTGGATATATTTCAATAAAAACTGAAATAATTGGAAAATTAGAGGGGTTTAGATTAGTTTTTTATGATAAATTTAATGGCATATTAAATGAAAACTATAAAAAAATTATTATTGAAGAAATTTCATCTAAAATCTTAATGAACTTAGAAAACTTTATTAGTGCTCCTGACAACAGCTTAAAACTATCCTTTAAGCAAAGTGCTAATGGGAATCTTGAGGGGTTATTTATTACTTGGGGAGACGATGATATAGCGCAAATTACTAAAGGGGAGTCGTTATTAAGACCACATTTTAAACTATTGGTAGAAGAAAAAATCATTAACTCAGATGAAATATCTAAAATTCAAAATAAGATTAATGATTGGATTCAAACTAATATCGTAAGTAGGGTTGATCCTGGTATTGAACTCATGCATATCAATAATACAGTCGATGAAAGAGCGTTTATATTCTCCCTTATGGAGGGTAACTTCAATATATATAAAAAAGGTATTTTAGATGATTTTAAAAAAATTGATGAGAATATAAGAAAAAAAATACATGGATTAAACTTTAGATTAGGAAAAAATATTGTATTTAACTCAGAACTTTTAAGGCCAGAACTAATGAGTATAAAATTTTATTTATGGGGAATCTTTTATGACATAAAATATAAAGTATCCGATTACATACCTAGAGATGGTAATTCAACAATAGTTTTTAATAAAAATGATAAAGACCTATATACTTTTTTAGGTTTTCATAAGGAGTTAGATTTTTTAATAAGACTTGATGTATATAATGAGTTTGAAAAAGGTTTATTTAAAAGAGAAAGCAGAGGTCCTTATGCCCTACCAATTGATTTATCGAACCTACTTGGAATTAAAAAAGATAAATTGATAGAAATATTATCTTCGAGAAATATGCAAGTTTTGCCTATGGGAGAAAATGATTATATGGTATTTAAAACAAATCCAATTATGAAAAATAATATTAAAGAAAAGCAAAAACCAAAAATAAAGTCTCCACCAAAGCAAGTAAAACAAAATAAAACCCTATTTAATAACCCCTTTAATGATTTAACAAAACTTAATGTTTAGTATATTCAATAAGTTTTTTTCTAAAAAGAATATTAATGAGCAGTCCAATAATCATAGTCTTAATAATTCTATCTATAGATTAATATTTGAAATTATTGCAGCAGACCACATCATTAAAGATGAAGAAATTAATATTACAGCAGAGCTTTTAAAGAAGTACTTTAATTATGACGAAAAACAAACAACTGTTGAGTTAATAAAACTTAAAGATGAGGATTTTTTTAATTCTGATTTAACTAAAATTACTCTTGAATTGAAAAGTACCTTATCTTATGTAGAAAGAGTTAATATTATTAAAATTTGTTGGAAAGTCCTGCTTATTGATAGTGATCAAGATGTCTTAGAGACAGCGACAGTCAGAAAAATATCTATCTTATTAGGTATTGAAGATCGAGATTTTATCAGTATAAGAAATAAGATAAAAGGCTCCCAATGACTTATTTAGTAAATGATAAATGTATCAAATGTAAGTATATGGATTGTGTTGAGGTATGTCCTGTTGATTGTTTTTATGAAGGGGAAAATATGTTAGTTATTAATCCAGATGAATGTATTGATTGTGGTGTTTGTGAACCTGAATGTCCTGTTGAAGCAATTGTTCCTGATACACTTGTAGATGCTAACCAATGGTTAGAAATGAATACAAAATATTCTGAAGTTTGGCCTAATATTAAGATAAAAAAAGAGCCTCCAGAAGACGCAAAGGATTGGGAAAATATTCCTAATAAGTATGATAATTATTTTAGTGAAAAAGGTGGAAATGAATGATTAATAAAGTAAAAAAAAAAACTACTAAAAAAATGCCTGGAAAAAAAGTTACTCCAATCAATAAAGTTAAAGTAGCAAAAAAAAGTGTTATTAAGAAAGTAGCAAAAAAAAGTGTTATTAAAAAAGTAGTAAAAAAAGTAATTAAGAGAAAAATCATAAAAAAAATGGTTTTACCAAAAAACCCTAAAATTAAAAAAATTATATTTTCTCAAGAGTTCAAAGCTGGAGATAATATTGTTTACCCCACTCATGGAGTTGGAAGGATATTAACAGTAGAAAAGTTTCAATATGACTTTGTTGAAGAACAGCTATATGTAATTCAGTTTTTTCAAGATAAATTAACTATTCGTGTACCTTTTAGTAAAGTTAAACTTATTGGTTTAAGAGATATTACAAGTAAGCCTACAATGGCTCGTACTTTCACAAATCTTAAACAAAAACCAAAAATTAAAAAAGCAATGTGGAGTAGAAGAGCACAAGAATATGATCAAAAAATTAACTCAGGTGATATCAGGCTTTTATCTGATGTGGTAAGAGATTTATTTAGAAAAGACGATCAAACAGAACAGTCCTATAGTGAGAGACAGATGTTCCAAGTTGCATTCGAAAGATATACTAGAGAATATGCCATTTCTTACTCTATAAAATTTGAAGAGGCTTCAGCAAAGATATTAGAAGTATTGAATAGTAGATAAATTTATGAATTTTCTTCAGGGTCTTTGTTAGCAGCAATATCTATAGTGATATCTTCATTTAAGTCTTCTGCTTGAGTAGTTTCAGAGTCTTCTTCAGGAGTTTCTTCGATTAAGTCCTTCAAATCATCATTTTCTTTAACATTTTGTGTTGGGTTAGCAATAACACCTGCTCTTCTTCCTCTTTTAGGCTTATTGATATTAACTGCTAGTATTGTTTTACCACATGATGGACATTCAAGCTCATCTTGATGGAAGTCATAATACTTAGCTGCACATAAAGGGCATACTCTTTTGTGGCCTAAATCTATTTGTTCGTCTTTCATTGAGGAATTTTTATACATTATTATTGTAATTTAAACAAATTTTTAATAAGTTAACGCTTCATTATGGCAGTACCAAAACAGAAAGTATCCCCCTCAAGAAGGAACATGAGAAGATCTCATGATAGAGCTATTTCACAATCGTTTATTGAGGATAAAAAATCAGGGGAGTTACGTAGACCTCACCATATTGATTTAAGTACTGGTATGTATCGTGGTAAGCAAATTATTGCTAAAAAAGTAAAAAAAATCGACGCTGATTCAGCACAGACAGATAACGCTACAATCGAAGCGCCTGCTTCAAAATAATTAAGTTTTTAGAAATCTAAGTATATTTTCATTATTAAAACCAGCCTGAAATAATTTTTTTCTAAATGTTAGCTCGTCTTCAGTTTTAAGTTTCTTTTTTTTGACAAAATTTACCAATATATCAAATTCTAAATCTGGATTCTCAAAGATGGTATTGGTAATAAATTCATCAACATCATTTTTATCAAAGCCCTGAACATAAAATTTATTTTTCATTTTGTTGATTGAGAACATTGATCGACAGTAATAATTAAATAAAGACTCTAAGTAGTGCTTTTCATTCAAAATTTTAAGATCAACTAATTTTTCAAGTACTTGTTCTATAGCAAAACCTAAATCTTCAATACTAACCTTATATTTATAAGCATACCTTTTACTCTTGATTTTTTTTTCTAAATGTATGGCAAGTTTTTTTTTAGTAGCGGGATATCTACTTAAATAACTAATTGATTTATTAAATAAAAATTCATCTAATTCCATTTATGTATATTATCTTTTAAATTTTAAATCAGATAGTAAAATAAAATTTGTTATTAATGTTAATTAGGTTTAGTTAATAATTGTAGTGTTTTAGAATTAGTTTTTATTTTTACAATCCTTACAAAGGCCATAAACTTCTAAATTATGTTTACTATATTCTAAATTATATTTGTTACTAATCTTTGAGAAGTAAGCTGAGATTTTATCATCTTTGATTTCAGTTACCTTATCGCATTTTTCGCATATCAAAAATGAAGTAGACGTAAGCGCACTACAATTAGAATTTTTACAGGCAATAAAAGCATTTTTGCTTTCAATTTTATGAACTTTTCCAAGCTTCATAAGTTTGTCTAATGCACGATATACTTGAAGTGGAGACTTCATTCCTTTTTCTTGTATATTGAAAAGTATTGAATAAGCCTTCAAAGGCTCATTAGATAATTCAAGTAAGTCAAAAACGATTTGCTGATTTTTTGTTAATTTTTCCTGAATATTTTTCATTTCAATATATTAGTCATTTGGGATTATTTTTGCAACGCCCTCATTTTTTTTAAAGGTATCAAAGATAAAATAAAAAAAACTAAGGCTACAGTTATAATTGCAGGTCCAGACGCTATGTCAAATTCTAGAGATGCAAACAATCCAACAATAACAGATAATACTCCTCCTATAGCAGAAAAAAATATCATCTGGTAAGGTCCTTTACTAAAATTTCTAGACATGGCAGCGGGAATTAACAGTAGTCCTGTAATTAATAAAACCCCAACCATTTTTATTGATATTGCAATTACTCCCGCAAGTAAAATTGTAAAAATTAAATTCGAGCGGTCGGGATTCATACCTTCCGCTGCCGCTAATTCATAATTCACAGTTGCAGCAAATAAAGATTTCCAAATAAAAAATAAAATAATTAAAATCAAAAAACCACCAGCCCAAATTATTAATATTTCTTGTAAACTTACAGCAAGTATATCACCAAAAAGAAGACTCATTAGATCAATACGAATAAAAGATAAGAAGCCAATAATGACAAGTCCTATAGCAAGAGAGGCGTGTGATAAAATCCCAAGTAAAGCATCTCCAGGTAATTTTGTTCTTTTTTGTAAACTTAAAAGTAATAGTCCAATAACAGCTGAAATAATAAAAACTGAAAATGAAGCATTCAGCTCAAAAGAATAAGCAAAAGTAACTCCTAATAAAGCTGAGTGAGCTAAGGTATCGCCAAAATAAGATAAACGACGCCATATCACGAGACATCCTAATGGACCCGCAACTATTGCAACGCCTATACCGGCAATTAATGCTCTTATAAAAAAATCATCAAACATCTATTTGGAAATACTCCCATCAGAATCATGGGTATGATCGTGTTTGTGTTCATATAAACTTAAAGTAGATGAGGTGCGCTCACCAAATAATTCTAAATAAGCTGGATTTTTTGAAACAACACTTGGTGCCCCAGAACAGCATATATGACCATTTAAACAAATAACGTGATCAGTAGCAGACATAACAAAATGTAAATCGTGAGAGATTAGAAGTATTCCGCAGTTAAAATCTTTGGAGATTTTTTTAATCAAATTATAAAGAGCAATTTCACCCGAGTAATCAACACCTTGCACTGGCTCATCTAAAATTAACAATTCTGGTTTTTTTGCAATAGCTCTTGCGATAAGAACTCTCTGAAATTCACCTCCTGATAATTTACGAATATCGTTGTACAGATGACCAACAACGCCAGTTAATGATAAGGCATCTTCAATTTCTGATATTTTTAATTTACAAGTTAAAGTCATAAAATCAAAAACTCTCAGTGGTAATGTCCAATCAATAGCTATCTTTTGAGGAACATAAGCTAATTTATTAGTATTTTTTATTAGTTCACCTTCATCAATTTTGAAAATATCTAAAACTATCTTAGCTGTAGTAGTTTTGCCTGAACCATTAGGCCCAATTAAAGTTACAATTTGTCCTTTATGTATCTCAAGGGAGACACCTTTTACTAGCCACTTATTATTTTTTTTTACACCAGCATTATTTAATTTCACTAATAAGTTATTTTGATTCAGCATTTTATTTCTGTAATAAAGATATGTTATATTATTACTTGTAATATTATTACATTTATTTTATAACATTGAAAATGAAAATAAAACAAATTAATAACCTATCTACTTTACTAAAAATTCTTCTTTCGTTTTTTTTTTTAATTTCTTATTCCTCTTTAAATGCTGAAGTAAAAGTTGTAACAACAATCAAGCCTATTCATTCATTAGTAGCTGGTGTTATGGACGGATTAGGATCCCCAAGTTTAATTGTAGATGGCAGTAATTCACCACATAATTTCTCATTAAAGCCTTCCCATGCAAAAATGATAGAAGACGCAGAAATAATATTTTGGGCGGGAGAAGATCTTGAAACATTTATGATTAAGCCATTAGAGTCTATTGCCAATAATGCAACAAAAGTATCATTTATGGACCTTGATAGTATTATCAAATTAAAATTTAAAGAAGAAAATATTCTTGAAGTAGAAGGATATGATGATGACCATGATAAACATGCAGATGGAGAATTTGATGCGCATATTTGGTTAGATCCTAAAAATGCAATAGAAATTGTTAATGAAATAGCCAAGACACTATCTCTAAAAGATCCAAATAAAAAAAATGTATATTACTCTAATGCAGAAAAATTAAATCATTCACTTAATGAGCTAATTGAAAAAATTAATTTTTCTATTAACAAAGATGCACGATTTATAGTTTTTCACGATGCATATCAATATTTTGAAAAAAGATTTGATGTTTCGTCTGCTGGAGCTTTAATTTTAAATGAAGAGGCATTGCCAAGCGCAAAGAAAGTTTCAGAAATTCATAAAATAATTAAAAAGCAAAATATTAATTGTATTATTTCTGAGCCTCAATTTAATCCAAATATAATTAAATCAATAGCACAAGATTCTAGCATACTTACTGGATCATTTGACCCGTTAGGATCAAACTTTGACACAAATAAAAATTTATATTTTGAAATGATATTAAGCTTATCTAATTCTTTAAAAGACTGTTAAAAATTTACATCTAACTTTTAATTATAATCATTCGAAGTTAGACTCAGTGTTATATTATGAATCTTTTGCACTCGTAGCTCAGTAGGATAGAGCACCAGATTCCTAATCTGGGGGTCACAGGTTCGATTCCTGTCGAGTGCGCCAAACACGTCAGGTTCCGTTATTAATTACTTTAAGGATTCTTCCAATATATATTTCAATATACGAAAAGCTTGTTTTTGATCCAAAGCAACAGCAGCAGCAGAAGCGTCTATTTCTTTAAGGGCGTGCTGATGATCGTCACTATGAATAACAATCATAGATTTATTGAGCGCTGCAGCATAACCCGCATCAAAGGCCGCATTCCATTGCTTATATTTTTCCCCAAACTTAACAATAATGACATCACAATCTTT
>CAWUWX010000032.1:0-46962 GCA_963926395.1 uncultured Alphaproteobacteria bacterium | reverse complement strand
AACTTAATTAATTCGAAATTAAATGTATAAATTTGGCCATTATTGTTTATCTAAAATTGATCCAGAATTAGCCCATAATTTAACAATTAATGCTTTTAAATTAGGCTTATATCCTAAAATTAAACATCAGCAATATGAAGGTCTCGAGCAAATAATTTGGGGGAGGGGCTTCAAAACACCTATCGGTTTAGCAGCAGGTTTTGATAAAAACGCAGAAGTCATTAAGGCTCTTTTTAATTTAGGTTTTAGTTTTGTAGAAGTTGGAACAGTAACGCCTTTGCCTCAAGATGGTAATCCCAAGCCAAGAATTCATCGTCTTCATATTCAAAAAGCCTTAATCAACTCTTTAGGGTTTAATAATAAAGGTTCAGATCAATTTAAAAAAAATATTTTAAAATCTAATATGATGAATAGTTCTAAAAATAGAATACTCGGTATTAATATAGGTAACAATAAAAATACGGATGATGTGCTAGAAGATTTAAAAAAACTTTTTGAAGATTTATATAGATTTGGAGACTATATAACTGTCAATCTCTCATCTCCCAATACGCCAGGTCTAAGAGATAATCTTAAAAGTAATAATTTTGATAGAATTGTTAAAGGTATTTACAAATTAAGAGGGGAAAATAATTCAAAAATTCCAATTTTATTTAAAATTTCTCCAGATATTTTACCTCAAGAAAAAAAAGATATTGCCTTAATTGCTCTTGCTAATGACATAGATGGCTTAATTTTAACTAATACGACAGTTGATAAAAGTCTAATGAGAACTGATTTAAAGGGGGGGGTGAGTGGCAAGCCACTTTTGCAAAAATCTAATGATTTAATTAGAGATTTTTACACATTAACTTCAGGAAAAATAAAAATTATTGGTGTTGGTGGTGTTTTTTCAGTAGAAGATATTTTGCAAAAAATGCAATACGGAGCTTCTCTTATTCAGCTTTACACAAGTCTTATTTATAATGGCCCTTATCATGTAGATAAGCTAAATAAAGATTTATCTCAAACAGTGCAAGAGATGGGCTATAAAAATATTTCTGAAATTATTGGAATGCAAGTATGAAAAAAATTACTTCAATTAAGTCCATATGTGATCAGTATGATTATTTTTTATTTGATCAGTGGGGAGTATTACATAATGGTTTAAATACATTTGAAGATTCCAAAAACTGTCTTAAAAATCTTAAATCGATGGGTAAAAAGAATATACTAGTTTCAAATTCATCAAAACTAACAAAATATTCAATACAAAATTTAAGAAATTTAGGTATTGATGATGAACTTTACGATTACTCTATTACGAGCGGACAAATTGCATTCGATTCATTTTCTAAAGATATTTTTAAAAGATATGGTGATAAATGCTACCCAATTTCTTTATCGGAAGAAAAAGTTAAAATGTTTAATCTCAAAACAGTTCAAAAATTAAAAAATGCTAATTTTTCTTTAATTGCTGACATTGCTTCCGGTAGTAATCTTTTTAATTTCACAGATGATTTAAAAATAATGATGGATCTTAAAATCCCTTTGGTTTGTACTAATCCTGATTTCCAAGTAGATAATAAGGGCACGCTTGAAATGTGTGGTGGTACAATAGCCCAACTTTATGAGGATATGGGTGGTACTGTTCATCGGTATGGTAAACCTTATGACCCAATATATTCTAATATTATAGATACCCTTAAGATTCAATCACCTAAAAAAGTTTTAGCTATTGGCGATTCTTTTAATCACGATATTCTTGGAGCTATGAATCAGGGTTTTGACTCACTTTTTATTGGAAATGGTATACATAGGTCTGATATCAAGGATACGGAGCGTTTAAAATGGTATTTGAGTCAATTTAAACCAAAATATTATCAATTTATGCTTAAATTTTAACATCAAGGTATTGTATTCAATACTGAAGTGTATTATAAACTCATCTCATGTCTAGAAGTTGCGATTTAACAGGTAAAATACATCAGACTGGTCATAACGTCAGTCACTCTAATATTAAAAGCAAAAGAAGGTTTATGGTTAACTTAAATAAGGTTACTTTAAGAAGTGATGTATTGAATAAAAATTTTAGATTAAGAATTGCCTCTTCTACATTGAGAACCGTTGATAAGTACGGTGGATTAGATGGCTTTCTTTCTAAAATGAACTCAAGAAAATTAACTGATAAAGCTTCTAAAATAAAAAAATTAATTGAGAAAAATGTTAGCTCTTTAGCTAACTAATGCTTGAAAGCTTTTTCTTAAATTTAAGCCTACATTTAAATCAATTTCCAGTAATTATTATTTGGATTATTCAAATTATTTTTTGTTATATTTGTATACTACTAGCTCTCAAATATTACGGTAAGTCGGGTATTTATGTTTATGTTGCTATGGCAATTTTCTTAGCAAATATTCAAGTTTTAAAAGTTATAGAATTTCCTTTTTTTCCTGAACCAATGGCATTAGGAACAATTTTATTTATATCGATATTTTTATGTACAGACATTCTTAGTGAATATTATGGAAAAGAAAGCGCAACAAAATGTATTTATATTGGAATTTCAGCTTATTTATTCTCAACTATCATAATGTTTTTTACAATTTCTTTTAGTCCGGTAAATATAGAAAGTTACCCAGAATGGTCATGGAGTTTAGATATGCATAATGCTATACAAACTCTTTTTCTACCCCAGTTCCCAATTATAATAGGTAGCATTTCAGCTTTTTTTATTAGTCAAAAATTGGATGTATTTATTTTTGATTTCATAAAAAAAAAATTCACAACTGCATTATGGTTTCGAAACAACATCTCTACATTTATTTCTCAGTTTATTGATAATTTAGTATTTAGCATTCTTGCTTTTAATTTATTATCTTCCAATCCCGTTCCCATTATGGATTTATTGATTTCATACGGGTTAGGTATCTATCTACTGAGAATTTTACTTAGTCTAATGGATACTCCTGTAATATATCTAGCAAAATACTTTATTAAAAAAGGTGAATAATTTTTTTGAAGTAATTAGTCAGGACGAAAATTCTAAAGCAAGAGTAGGCGTTCTTAAAACTGTGCATGGAAATTTAGAGACCCCCGCTTTTATCTTTTGTGGTACGAAGGCAACTGTTAAGGGAGTCCTACCTTCAAGTTTAATAGAGACAAATACTCAAATCATTCTTTCAAACACTTATCATTTAATGCTTCAGCCTGGATCGGAAGTTATTGCTAATTCAGGTGGGTTGCAAAAATTCACAAATTGGAATGGTCCTATGATGACTGATAGTGGGGGTTATCAAATATTTTCTCTTGGTCATGGATCTGTTTCAGAAGAAATTAAAGGAAAAAACCTCACTGGAAGAAATAAATCCTTATTAAAGATTACGGAGGAGGGAGCCTCTTTTAAAAATTATCTAAACGGTGATAAAATTTTGTTAACCCCAGAAAAGTCTATTGATATTCAAAGAGATCTTGGTGCTGATCTAATTTTTGTTTTAGATGAGTGTACACCTTACAATGTTGATAAAAATTATACTAAAAAATCAATGCATATGACGCACAGATGGGCTAAAAGATGTATGGAAAATTTTAAATCAGATAACAAAAAATATGTTGCTGAAAATGGTTCTGCTGGAAAACAAAAACTCTATGGAATTATTCAGGGGGGAGTTTATGGGGATTTGCGTAAACAGGCTTGCGAAGAAATATGTTCAATGAATTTCGATGGACTTGCTATTGGAGGTTCCTTAGGGGGAACTAAAGAGCAAATGTATGAGGTATTTGATTTTTGCTCTTCATCTATTGATAACTCAAGACCTGTGCACGTATTAGGAATAGGCGGTCTAGATGATATATTAGAGGGTGTATCTAGGGGGTTTGATACATTTGATTGTGTATCTCCAACAAGAATTGCTAGACATGGCGTCATGCTGTCTAAGAATAAAAAAAAAGGAATTAATTTAAATAATTCTTCTTTTAAAAATGATCATTCTCCTCTAGATGAAAATTCTGAAATTAACATAGGGAGAAATTATTCTAAAGCTTATATTCACCATCTTTTTAAAAGCAATGAAATTCTTGGTATGACTATTCTGTCTATATATAATATATGGTTTATGAATAATTTTTTAATGCAAATCAGAAAATCAATACATGAAAAAAGATTTAATATATTTAAATCTGTTATGTTATCTAATTTTAATTAAATAAACTCTCAAGTTTATTAAATATAGCTCCACCTAACTCTTCAACATCATGAATAGTAATGGCTTTGTCATAATACTGTTTCACATCGTGTCCTATTCCTATAGCCAATAACTCGATATCTGTTTTATCTTGAATAGCAATAATTGAACTTTTTAGATGTTTTTCTAGATAATTACTTTCATTGACTGATAAAGTGGAGTCATCTACCGGAGCTCCATCTGAGATAACAATTAGAATTTTTCTACTTTCAGGTCTTTTCATAATCCTACTTGTAGCCCAAAGTAATGCCTCACCATCAATATTTTCTTTGAGCAGTCCTTCTTTGAGCATTAGCCCTAAGTTAATTTTAGATTTTTTACTATTCTCATCTGCGGATTTATAAATAATATGTCTTAGGTCATTTAGTCTACCTGGATTTTTGTTTTTGCCATTTTTCAGCCACTCTTCTCTAGTTTTACCACCTTTCCATGCTTTAGTGGTAAATCCTAAAATCTCTACTTTTATTTTACATTTCTCTAAAGTGTTGGCTATCATATCAGTGGTAAGTGCAGCGATCATTATAGGCTTACCTCTCATCGAACCAGAATTATCTATTAATAATGAGACGGTCGTATCCTCAAATTTAATTTCTCTTTCTTTTTTAAAAGATAATGAATTATTACCGTTAGTAATAATTCTTGTAAGTTTAGAGGTATCAAGTAGGCCAGACTCTTGATCGAAATTCCAAGATCTATTTTGTTTAGATTGAAGTAATCGAAAAAGTTTATTTGCTAATCTTGAAATTTGCTTCTGATAAATTTCGCACCTATCGTCTAGTTGCTTTCTGAGGGCAGCCAGTTCTTCCAAGTCGCATAATTTGTAAGCTTCTATTATCTCATCAAATTTTGTACTTGCGGATTTATAATTTTGACTTAGATTTTTGTAGCTATCAATCTTTGCTTTATGAGTTTCTTCTTGTTCTAATGAAATTTGCGCTTGAACTTCTTCTCCTTGAGTTGAGCTATTATCATTACTATTTTCTGAAGCTGAAGCCTCTACTGATTGTTCAATATCGTTTTCTTGAGGAGAGGGTTCATTTTTACTTTCATTATCATTATTTTCATTTTTGACATCTTCATCATCAGGACCTACATCATTATCTTTGTCGTTTTGCTCTTCTTCACTAATAGGAAATACCAGTTTAATTAATTTAATAACTTGATTATTAAAGTCCTCTTGTGAATTTGTATAATTTTTAAGATCAATTAATAATCTTTTAAAAGCAGTTTGATTTTTATTTACAACTAAAATACTAATAATATTTTTTTTTACTTCAAATTTTAGATCATCAGTACTTAATAAAAAATAATCTAATATTGTTGATAAAAATAAATCAGATTTACTGATATCTTTTTTCTCGAGAATAAATTCTTTTTGTTTTTTCCATTTTTTTTTGATGTTGATTTTTATTCCTTGGTATTCTGATGCTCCAAGAAACTCATATCTTATTCTTTCGACTGTCATAAGTAATTCTCGCTGATCAAAAATAAGAGCACTAAAAGCGTTAAAATTAGATTCATTATGATGCTTTATTTTAAGAGCAAATGAATCAGATGACCCTCTCATATCGTTGTAATCAAATTGACTAGATAAACTTGGAATATTTAGCGTCTCCTGTTTTTCTAAAACTATATTTGAGCTAATATTAAGCTTAAGTCTTTGATTTTGAGAAATTGCTTTATTGACGCTATTTAATGCTAGTGATGGATTTTTACTTATCTTAATATTTTTATTTAAGGTCAATTATATGTCGAAGCCAAATGATCGTTGAAAATATTCTTTGTATATTTCTATTTCAGTCTCATCGCATTTATTTAAAAATGTTAATTCATAAGCAATTTTTATATCTTTTATGATTTTATAATTTTCAGCAAGCATAATAACTGTTCTCGGACTCATTAAAGTGGAGACGTCTTTTAATTCAAAACCTTTTCTTGTTAAATTCGCTAACTTAACCATTGATTTGATATGTTTTATATCATCATCATTTGCTTCAATTTTTTTTGATACTATTTCTATTTCTGTATCTTCGCTAAGATAGTTGAGTTTTGATACTATGTTCCATCTGTCCATTTGACCTTGATTGATTTGGTTTGTTCCATGATAAATTCCGCTCGTATCTCCTAAACCTACAGTGTTTGCAGTAGCAAATATTCTAAAGTAGGGATGAGGTTTTAAAACTTTATTTTGATCTAACAGTGTTAGTTTTCCTTCAGACTCTAATATTCTCTGAATGACAAACATTACATCTGGTCTTCCGGCATCATACTCGTCAAAAACTAAAGCAACATTATTTTGAAACGCCCAAGGTAATATACCTTCTTGAAACTCAGTAACTTGCTTTCCTTCTTTTAATACTATGGAATCTTTTCCTATAAGATCTATTCTAGATATATGACTATCTAGATTAATTCTTACACATGGCCAATTTAATCTAGAGCATACTTGCTCAATATGTGTTGATTTTCCTGTCCCGTGAAGTCCTTGAATAAAAACTCTTTTATTAAATTTCAATCCAAGAAGTATTGCGATTGTTGTCTGCTGATCGAATACATAGTTAGTATCTATTTCAGGAACATAGCTATTACGATCTATAAATTTTGAAACAATTAAATCTGTATTTATTTTAAAAATATCACTAGCTTTTACATCTAGCAATTCATTAATTTTTGATATTTTATCTGTCTTACTACTCATTTTACTTTCTTATGATAGTCCATTAAATAAGTATAAGCCTCGACCAAATCTCTGAACTTTTCATCACTATTTTTAATATCACTTTTGGCATCTGGATGATAGCGTTTTGCTAGATTTTTATAATTTTTCTTAATCTCATCAATTGTTGATTTTATTGAAAGTTCTAGCTGCTCCAAACTCCACTTCAATTTATTCGTTTTTTTATTAGCTTTAGATGATGTTTCATTAAATTGATCCTCAAATTCAAAGTTGATAAAGTTTGCTCCAGAACCAAATGGTCTAGTCGGTCTCCTCCAAGTAGAATCTCTTCTGATTTCTAATTCAATTTCATCCATATCCATTTCTTTATGAAAATTCCAAGATTTATTAAATTCTTTAATGTGCTCTAAGCAAAACCATTGGTATTTATTGAGTGCTAATTTATTCAATGGTGCTTTATACAAACCGTCATTACTACAATCTTGATGATTGCAAACTTGAATATTATCTTTTTGATTCATTTTTATATATATTTAATAGTATTATATTAAAATGCTACTTCAGGAAATTAAAAAAAATCTCGATACCATTACAGAATTTAATATAAATGGGGTTTATGATAAAAGTGTAGATCATCAAGGTCATACTTCTGTCCTGGGTTTAGAGTCGCAGTTAACTCATATTGAGGTTAATGTGTCTCTTGGAAAAAATAAAATAACTAGAATGGATATTCATAGAAGAATTTATAGTGAGTTACAGTTGTTTATTGATGGCGGTCTTCACTCAATATCAATAAAAATATCTAAATAGTTATTTTTATTTTAGAAATTTTATTTACCGATTTTGAAATAATTTGAATTTTAATATCTTGATAATTAAGAACTTTGCCTACTTTTGGAATGTCATTTGTTATACTGTAAACTAAACCAGAAAGAGTAACAAATTCATCAGGTAGGTTAATTTTTAGAACTCTATTCAATTCTCTGATACTTGCATTTCCATTAAATATATAATTGTTAGAATCAATTTTTTCTAGATAAGAGTTTTCAACATCTGTCTCATCAAATATTTCACCAATTATTTCTTCAATAATATCTTCAAGAGAAATTAAACCCTGAACTGCACCATATTCATCAACTATCATAGCCATATGCTCTCTCTTGGATTTAAAATCTATTAGTTGTTTAATGGCCATTTTATTTTCAGGAATAAACCAAGGCTTATTTATGTATCCGGCGATTTTAGTATGATCTAAATCATTTAATGTTTCTCCTGATTTGAGTAGATCTCGTATATCTAAGATTCCCTCTATACTGTCAAAATTTTTTTTTATTACTGGAACACGTGTAAAGTTTATTTCCTTGAGTTGATTTATTATTTGATCGATAGAATCATCTAAATTAATATAACTAATATCATTTCTATGAGTCATTAATTCATCAACTTTTAAATTTTTTAACTCTAATAAATTACTCATATATTCAATTTGTTCTTTATTATTTTTCGAATATTGTTTCTGATATTTGATCGCACCCTCAAATTCTTCTTGCATATTTGTATTCTGGTTGCCATTTAACCTCATGCCTAATAAGTGCATGAGGAATGTGGCAATTTTATTAATTATAAAAACTACTGGACTAATAAATTGAGTGTAGTAAAAAAAGAATTTAGCAACAGTTAATGAAAATTTCATTGGTTTATTTATTGCATATATTTTTGGCATCACTTCTGAAAATATAACAATCGTAAGTGTCATAACAATTGTTGCTATTGTCATTCCTAGACCACCAAAATAAGAAATTAATATTTCTGTAAAAAGCACAGTTGCTAAAATATTAAAAAGATTATTAGCGAGTAATACCCCAATAATAAACTGATCCTTTATTTCTTTGATTTTCAGAATATAATTAGCATCAGTATTTCCTTGCTCTTTGTATTTTATTGCTCTTAATTTTGATATTGCGGTTAGGGAAGTTTCTGAACCTGAAGATATAGCGGAGCAAATTAATAAAAATATTATAGCTATAATTTTAAAAGATAAAATTAGTGTCATTTAATTAGTTCAAGCGTAATAGATTTTAGTTTTTTTAAACTAATATTTTTAACAATACCTGTATTTCTTTTAATAAGAACTAAATTGGTATTATCCTTAAATGATTTTTTATCAGAATAAACTTTTTTCATAATATTATTTATATTTTTATTATTAATGTAGGGCCTATAATCAAAAGGTAGATTATATTTTTTAAGAAGACCCTCTAAATTCACTATAGAAATAGGTTTCAAATTTAACAATTTTGAAATTTTAATCTCAAACATCATTCCAATAGCCACAGCTTCTCCGTGCTTAATATTTCCCTTATTAAAGTTTAGACTTTCGACAGCATGACCAAAAGTATGTCCAAAATTAAGTATAGCTCTTGAATATTTACCAATATTTTTTTCTTTAAAATCTTTAATATATTTTATTTTAGTTTTTATAGATTTATTTATTATGTCATTTATATAGTCATTATTAATATGATCATCTGAACTATTATTTAAAATTTTTAACAAATTATTATTATCAATTAATGCATATTTAATAATTTCTGCATACCCACATGAAATTTCTCTTTTAGGTAAGCTTTTTAAAAAATTAGAATTAATAATTACAGCATTAGGTAAATAGAATGTCCCTATTAAATTTTTACCTATAGATGAATTTATTCCTGTTTTACCACCAATAGAACTATCAACCATAGCAAGTAATGTAGTCGGAATCATGACGTGACCTATACCTCTTAATAATGTTGAAGCGGCAAATCCTGATAAGTCTCCTATAGTCCCACCTCCAAATGAATAAATTATTGAATTTCTATTAACTCCCATCTTTAATATATCTTCTATTAATTTGGTATATTGAAATAAAGTTTTGATTTTTTCACTTGCTTTAATAACTATTATTCTTTTTTTGTAATTTTTTGTAATATTTTTAATTATAGTTAATTTTAAAATTGATTTATCTAAAATTAGAACATCATCTATTTTTATATTCTGATTTAGATAATATATAAAATCTTCATCACTATTAGTTGAATAGATATTATTTTTTTTATTTATTATTTTCATTTTTTTATTTTTTTTAAAATATTTATAACCGTATTTTTTTTTAACCCATTTGCATCTATAATTAAATTGGATACATTAATATAAAAATTTTCTCTTTCTTTTAAGATATTTTTAATATCAATAGAAGTATTCTTTCCTATTAATGGTCTATCTTTTGATAGAGATAATCTATCTATTAAAGTACTAATTTTACAATCCAGATATATATTATATGTTTTTTTTAAACTTTCTCGATTATTTAAAATAATACCACCCCCAGTTGAAATTATTAATTTTTTTTTTTAATAATATTGTTTTATCGAATATGTTTTTTTCTATTTTTCTAAAATATTCCTCACCTTTAGATTGAAATATTTTTGATATTTTCATACCTATTTTTACTTCAATTAGTTTATCTGTATCTATAAAATTATAACCGATAATATTAGCAATTTCTTTGCCAATAGTTGATTTTCCAGAACCGGGCATTCCAATAAGGCATATTTTATAATTAAAATCTTTGATCATTTATTTTTTAGTTGTATGTATAATATACAATGTTTTTATCGAAAAAAAATCCAACAAAATCCAAATCTATTATTTTAATCATTTTAATTATCTTAATCGTTATTATTGCTTTTTTTTTTATTAATAAAATTAATATTCCCGCACCAAATTCATTAAAGGAATATATTCTTAATAAATCTAATTTTATATGAATTACCTAATCTTATTACTAATATCTTTTTTTTATACTACTAATTTAACTACAGATGAAGTGGTTGAAGGTAATTTGGATAAAATTGAAGATATTGTCATACAAGACACAGGTATCCATCAGTACCAAGACTATAACTCTTTTTTAACTGAGAATGATTTACAATTATTTTATAATGATTTAAATACTAGAAATACTAATCATTATTACAATTCAGTTATTTTAAATGTAATTTCAAATAATAATAATTATCCAGAAGGTTATTCGCAAAATAGTTTTATCTTAAATAAAATTTTGAATCTTAATCTTATTGATAATAATTTTTCTTATAATAGGAAGATATTTGATTCAATCCTTTTTAACAGTTTTATTAAACCTCAATATAATGAGTTTTATTTAAACTATCTATTTTATTCCTCAAGATTTGAAGAGTTATGTTCCTATTATTTTAATTTAAGTGTTGAGCAAAAAAATTTTAATAACAATGTAATTTACAGTACAATATGTCTTCTTGAAAAAAGTAACTTTTCTCAACTTGAGTTATTACTAGAGTTATATGACTCTAATACTATTTCTAAATTAGATTCAAAATATTTAAATTTATTTATTAATAATAAAATAAAAAATCTTGAAACTAATTATGAAAACTTAGGAATAATTGATAAATATATCGTTTATAAAAATCCAAATTATTTTAAAATTAATAATCTCATTATATCTTCTATTTTAGATATAGAAATTCTGATTAATAATAATTTAGAAATTAATTATATAGATATTCTCACTGCTTTTAATAATGGAATAATCAATAAAAGAGAATTCATCTCTGTATTAAATAGTATTAAAGATATGAATTTGATTAATGATTACGTTATCTATAATGATATTTCATCAATTATAAATATTAATGATAAATTAAAATTTATTAATACAAATTTTGATCAATTGCAAATGGACTATTATAGCTTTTCATTAATTTTAAATGAGCAGTTCAATGATTTAAAATTATTAAATGCTAACATGAAATATCCCAAAGCAATTTATATATTATTGTTATCTGCTGATAATCAATTTATTGATAATTTTATAAATATAAATGAAAGATATAATTATGCTAATGAATTTGATGTATTGTTTTTTGAGGGGATTAGTAATTTTATGCTTCAAAAAAAGCCAAAAAATATAATTGATATTAATGATCTTGATGCTCTTAATAATCCAGCAATTTTATTTTTTATACAAAATAATTATTTAAAAATCAACTTAGATAACAATATAATTTTACCAATCCTTAATAAATCTCTAAGTATTAAAAACTATGTTAATTACAGTATCTATAGCTCTATTAATGAAACAAATAAAACTAATAAAGAATTATTAAAATTAATAAAAAATTTAGATTTTAAATCTATCAATGAAGTAGATTTATTTTATTTTTCAAAAAGTCTTGAAACTAATAAAGATTTTAATCAATTATTTTTTAATATACACGCTAATAGTTACTTAGATAATTGATACCTATTAAATATTTAATAACTAATTATTTAGAAATTTTAGTCTCTGAAAGAAATTTATCTAAAAATTCATTATTGAGTTATAAAAATGACCTAAACAATTTTCAATCTATATTTATTCAGCATTCTAATGAAAATATTAATTTAATTATTACTATTTATATCAAATCTCTTCGTTCCAGTAGTCTTCAAAATTCTTCTATTAATAGAAAACTCTCATGTATTAAAGGTTTTATTAATTATATTGATTCTGAAGGGCTGATAGAATCAATTGATTACTCAAATTTTGAATTATTAAAACGTGAGAGAAAAATTCCTAAAGCAATAAATTACTCTGATATGAATATTTTTTTTAATAATTTAAATTCTTCAGATCATAAAAATTATATATATATAATTCTTTTTGAGTTATTATATTTTTCTGGTTTAAGAATTTCAGAAGCCCTATCTTTAAAATGGTCTGATATAAATTTCAAAGACTTAT
The DNA here is from genome assembly GCA_963926395.1 of uncultured Alphaproteobacteria bacterium. GTDB lineage: Bacteria > Pseudomonadota > Alphaproteobacteria > HIMB59 > HIMB59 > HIMB59. The sequence continues at coordinate 34,256 of CAWUWX010000032.1, read as the reverse complement.
CTTTTTATATTGTTGGTAAAGGTATGAAAGAAAGAAAATGTTATTTCAATCATAGTCTTTCTTTAAAACTTTCTATAATAAGTCCTGATAATAATGATACTTTTATTTTTACTATTAATAATAAATTAATCAAACCTCGTCAGGTTAATTTATTTTTATCTAAAATGTATTTAAATGGTAATATCAATACCAAAATTTCATCCCATTCTTTTAGACATTCTTTTGCTACTACTTTGATGGAAAATGGTGCTGATATTAGACATATTCAAAAACTTTTAGGTCATTCTAGCATTTCTACAACTGAAATTTATACAAAAGTTCTTAAAAATAAAAAAAAAACAGTTTTAGACTCTTACCATCCTTTAAAAAATAAATTATAGTTCTTTATGTTTTTTTTAGATTTTGAAGATAAATTAGAAAACCTTAATACGGAAAAAGAAATATTAATTAAATCATCTAAGGTTAAAAATATTGATATTTCTTCAAAAATTAAAACTATTGAAAGTAAAGAGTTAAAAGAATTAGAGAAGATTTATAAAAATTTGTCTCCATGGCAAATTGTTAAAATTGCCAGACACCCTAAAAGACCAAAAACTCTAGATTATATTCATAACCTTTTTACCGATTTTACTTATTTGTCTGGTGACAGATTGTATTCTGAAGATAAATCTATTGTTAGCGGTATAGGTAAAATTGGTGATTGTTCTTTTATGATTTTAGGCAATGAAAAAGGGCATGATATGGAAACTAGAATTGATTATAATTTTGGAATGGCTAAACCTGAAGGATATAGAAAGTCTCAGCGAATTATGAAACTTGCTGAAAAATTCCAATTACCTTTAATATGTTTTATTGATACTTCTGGCGCCTATCCTGGCAAAGATGCTGAAGAGAGAGGTCAAGCTGAAGCTATTGCCAGGTCTATGCAAATATCATTAAATATACAGACACCTTGTATTTCTATTATTATAGGTGAAGGTGGTTCGGGCGGCGCTATTGCTCTTGGAGCTAGTGATAGAGTTTTAATGCTTAGTAACTCTATTTACTCCGTTATATCTCCGGAAGGTTGTTCATCAATTTTATGGAAATCTTCTGATTTCTCTGAGGTAGCTGCCAATTCATTAAAAATAACAGCTAAAGATTGCCTTAATTTAAAAATTATTGATGAAATTATTGAAGAGCCTATTGGCGGTGCTCATAGAAATTCACATATTTTGTGTGATAAAATCAAAAATAGTATTTTGAATAACTTTCAATCTCTTAAATTATCTAAAATAAATGATCTGAAAATTTTAAGAAATAAGAGATATTTAGATTATTTTATTTAGATAATTTATTTACCATGGCATTGCTTATATTTCTTCCCTGATCCGCAAGGGCAGGGGTCATTTCTTCCAATTTTTTTATCTGACACCTCTTCTGCTAAGTCTTTTGTTTCAGTTGGGCCTAATCTAAATTTTAAATTATTTGGAATAAGGACAATTTCTTCCTGAATTTTATAAATTAAATTATTAAATGAGGTGAAGGCTCCCTTTTTAAATTCATTTATAGGGTCTTTACCTGCATTGCCACTAAACGCAACTGATTGTCTAATATTACTTAATTCTTGAATTTGATTTTGCCAATTTTTATCAACGATCATTAGCGCTACTTGTTTTATTAATAGTAAATAATTATCGCTATATTCATTATATTGATTTAATTTATGCTCTTTTAGATCTTCAATAATTTCATCTATGCTAGAGTTGAGATTTGATTTTTTTAAAGGTAATTTTTTTAAAAAGTCATTTTTAGTTTCTTCTTCGTCCCAAATATTTTCTAAAAACTCATACTCAACTTCTTTTATAAATTCAAATATATTTCCAGTAATAACATCTTCCCTTTTTGAATATATTATTTCTCTTTGTTTATTAATAATGCTATCAAATTCTAATAATTGTTTTCGTATATCAAAGTTATGTCCTTCAACTCTTTTTTGCGCTCTTTCAATTGAAGATGTAAGCCATTTATGTTCTATAACTTCTCCTTTTTTTAATCCAAGTGAAGATAACATTGATTGCAATTTTTCTGACCCAAATATCCTCATAAGATCATCTTCCAGTGAAACAAAAAAAATACTTTCGCCGGGATCTCCCTGTCTTCCAGAACGTCCTCTTAATTGGTTATCTATCCTCCTACTCTCATGCCTCTCTGTTCCTATGATGCATAATCCTCCTGAGACAGTAACTTTTTCATAATCATCTTTTTTAAAATTATCTTTATCAACTTCTGGATTTCCACCTAGCTTAATATCTGTTCCTCTTCCTGCCATATTTGTTGCAACAGTTATTTGATTGGGTTTTCCAGCTTGAGCTATTATTGATGCCTCATTTTCATGGTTTTTAGCATTTAAAACATTGTGATTAATCCCATGCTTATTTAATAGATTTGAAATTAGTTCAGATTTTTGAATCGAAGTAGTTCCGATTAGTACTGGTTGAGATTGAGTTAATTTTTTTTTAACTAATGAAACTATAGCTTCATATTTTTCTTCGCTAGTTTTATATATTTGATCATTGAAATCTTTTCTTATTAAGTTTTTATTTGTTGGTATTTCAACAACTTCTAATCCATAAATAGTATTAAACTCTTCAGCTTCTGTTAAAGCCGTACCAGTCATACCACTTAATGATTTATATTTTTTAAAATAATTTTGAAATGTAATACTTCCTAGAGTTGTACTTTCTGGCTGAATTGTAAGGTTTTCCTTTGCTTCTATTGATTGATGAAGTCCTTCTCCGTATCTTCTTCCTTCAGATAATCTTCCGGAAAATTCATCTATGATAACGATTTGATCATTTCTGACGACATAATCCTTATCTATTTTGAATATAAATCTAGCTTTTAAAGATTGATTAATAATTTGATAAACTTCTAAGTTCTGACTATCAAATAAGTTATCGCCTTTTAGTAAATTAATTTTCTTTAAATTAAATTCAATTTTCTTAATTCCTTCATCGTTTAGTAAGACATTTTTTCTTTCTTCACTTATTTCTACATCAGCAGTCTCAAGCCCTTCAGTAACTTGATAACAAATTTTAAATAATTTTATAGGAGTTTCAACTTGACCTGATATTCCTAATGGAGATCTCGCTTCATCAATTAAAACTGAGTCTGCTTCATCAATTATTGCCTTATCATGCTTTGATTGAATTCTTGGTGTTTCTATTGACCTCAAATTATCTCTTAAAAAATCAAAACAAAATTCATTATTATTTCCATAGAGTATATCTGATTTATAGGCGTTTATTTTTTCTTCAAGCGACATATCATTTTGTATATGTGAATTTGTCATTCCTAAAAATTTATAGATAGGGTCCATCCAGATCGAATCCCTCTTAGCAAGGTAATCGTTTACAGTTATTAAGTGTGTTTGACTTTGAGTTAGATAATTTAAAAATGCAGGTATTGTGGCAGCTAAAGTTTTTCCTTCTCCAGTTTTCATTTCGGTAATACTTCCATAATATAAACAAACTCCAACAATGACCTGCGAATCAAAGTGTTTTAATTTAATTGTTCTATTAGAGACTTCCTTAACTATTGATATAGCTTTTACTATATCCTTCTCTGAAACCTCATTTGAACTAGAATATACATCTTTTAAATCTTGAATTTTTTTTTTTATTTCTTCATCACTTAATGAGAAAATTTCATGATCAAAATCATTAGATGGATTTACAAATCTACTATAAATATCATTAATTTTTTTTGAGTTTTTATTATTATTTAAAAATTTTGAAATTTTTTGAAACATGTAGCTAAATATTTACACTATGAAAAAACTATTTCCATGAAGAAATTGTCGTGATTTCAAATTCTAAAGGCATAAACCTCTCATTATTTAAAAGAGCTTTAAAGATATTTCTCATTTTTATAAGAACTTCTTTGTTAAATTTAGGTTTTGGACTGATAATATTAGCAATTCCCATTGTTTTTAAATCTGATCTAAGTTTTTTTAGATCCTTATAGTTTACTTCTAGCAATTCATTAGTTGCAACAATTTCATTAAATTGATGTAAATCTAAGTTTTTTATTAGAGTTTGCGTATTAATAAAAGGGCCAAATCTTTGATGAGCGCCATTAAATATAAATTCGTCAATTTCGATAAATGTTTTTTGTAATGTTCTAAAGCTAGAATCATTAAGTATATTCATTAACAATAATCCTTCTTTTAAAATTAACTTATTTAAAATCTTAAGGTATTTTTCAGGCTCAAGTGCGATTTCAAATCCTAAAGCAAAATTTGAAATAATTAAATCATATTTATCAGTCTCTTTTTCTAACTCTTCAACATTGATATTTTTATAATTGCCTTCAAAAAAATCTTTATTTTCTTTTACTATTCCCGGTTGAATAATAAGAACCTTGCTAAATTTAATTTTAATTAATTTTAGGATATTTTGAATATTTTCTAGACCATGTTGAGCTAGAATATTATCTTGCTGATAATGCAAATTACGCAATAAGTATTTTTTTTTTAAGTCTATCAAATTACTTATCCTATGCTAAATTATCTAATATGATATCCCGTTTTAATTTAGATGTTAAAAGAATGTTTTATTATGACGATAAGGAAAAGTTTGATATTGAGTTTAAATTATTGAATGAGTATACCAATGATAAGGAAATATCATTGGATATTTTAGAGCCTCAGATATTAATTGTCTTCGATGCACCTCTAAAAGTTAATCTTATTAATAAGTCTTTTTCAAAAAGTATGATTCTTCATAATTTTCAGAGCCTTTCATTAGTTATGGGTGATAAATTGGTATTGTCCTTAAATAAAAATAAAATAGCCAGTTATAAATTATATAAATACCTTAATTTAGAATGAAATTAGCTTTAATTCAATTAACAGTTGAAGATAATATTGAAGAAAACTTTATTAAAGTAAAAAAATTTTTATCCGAAACTATTAGCAGTAAGTCTGATTTTATTTTATTGCCGGAATGTTTTCTTTATCTTTCTAACAATAAAGAGGACAGTATTAAAAATGCACTACCTCTAAATAATAAATACATTATTTTTTTTAAACAGTTTTCTAAAGACAATAAAGTTTTATTGCTCTTAGGTTCATTAGCTATTAGAAGTGATAATAAAATTTATAATTGCTCTTTCCTAATAGATCGCAATGGTGAAATTATTTCCTCATATAAAAAAATTCATATGTTTGACGTAAAATTAAAAAATGGAGAGCATTATAAGGAAAGTGATGTATTTGATTCTGGAGATGAAATAAATTTAGTTAAAATAGACAATCAAATATTAGGGCATTCTATTTGTTATGACCTTAGATTTCCAAAGCTGTTTAGGGTTCTTGCAAAAAATGGTGCTGATATAATTGTTGCTCCTTCGGCTTTTACATTAAATACAGGGAAAAAGCATTGGCATACTCTTGTTAAAGCAAGAGCAATAGAAAATGGTGTTTATATGATAGCTCCTAACCAATGGGGTACTAATAGGTCCGGTAGATCAACATATGGCCATAGTCTTGTGATTGATCCATGGGGAGAAGTTATAGTAGACGGTCTGGAAGGTGAGAAAGTTATTTATTGCAAAATTGATTTAAAGGTTATTAATAGTGCACAATCATCTATTCCTACACTTATACATGATAAAAATTTTGAAGAAAAAAACGACAAGAAATTTAAAATAAATTTTAAATAATTTAAATGATACTTTTTGATCTCAGGTGTGAATTTGACCATATTTTTGAAGCTTGGTTCGATGATTCAAGTTCATTTGATCTGCAATTAAAAAAAAAATTAATATCATGTCCATTTTGCGATTCTACAAAAATTTTTAAATCCATTATGTCTCCAAATATAGGATCTAAGTCTAATAATTCTAATAAAATTAAATCTAATCAACAAAAAAATATGAACTTATACCATAAATATATGAATAAATTGGATAAAGAAATTAAAAGTAAATTTGAGTATGTTGGAAAAAAATTTCCTGAAGAAGCTAGAAAAATTCATTATGGAGAATCTGCTGATAAACCTATTTATGGCAAAGCTACTGAAGCTGAAGTTAAGGATTTACTTAAAGAAGGAATTGATTTAATTAAGCTGCCTAAATCCCTAGATAAAAAAAAGAAAAATTAGTTTTCTATGGCTGTTATATAATTAATTAATTGATTATTAGAAAAATTAAAATTTTTAAATAGTGGGTTATATCTTAACCCAGTTATGTCAATAATACTTAATTTATTATCATTACACAAACTTTCTAATTTATTAATTGGTAATAATAGATTGTATTCATGAGTTTTTTTTGGGAGAATTTTTAAAATATCCTCAGCAAGTTTTATAGCAAATAATTTTGATACAGGATTCTGGTTAATGGTAGACATGAATAAAATGCCTTTATCTTTTAAAGTTTTTTTAATTAGCTTAAAAATCTCATCTTTTTCTTCTAAGTGCTCTATAACTTCAAAACAAAATATGAAATCAAAATAATTCTTAGGGGCTTTTCTTAAATATTGAAATAAGTCAACTTTGATTAATTTAAAATTTTTATTTTTTTTAATTTTAAAATTATTAATACTATCAATTCCTATACAGTTAGCTTTAAGATCTTTAAAAATATCTAAATATTCACCTGTCCCAGTCCCTATATCTAAAATATTTTTACCGATAAAAACATCATCCATCGATGCATTTTTTTTATTTAAGATGATTTTTTTCATATATTGATACCTTATGGGAGTCATTAGCTTAAGAGGTTCATAATATTTTTCTTTATCTGTGGACATGGATTATTTACTTACATAAAGTTATATGTATATTACCCTAATTTATGAAAATCAAAGTTTTAAAATTTGGCGGCTCTTCTGTTGGCTCTATTGAAGCTATTAAGCGTTCAGCTTCTATTATTAGTAATTGGTCTAAAAAATATAAATTAATAGTTGTTCTTTCCGCTATGTATGGAGAAACAGATAGGTTAATTAATTTAGTTAAATCGTTATCTAAAAATCCAAATCCTGCTGACTATGATATTGCTATTTCATCTGGAGAAACTGTTTCATGTGCTCTAATGTCTATTTTTCTTAATTCCAAGAAACATAATTCCAAATCTATTATGGGTTGGCAGATACCCATTAATACCTCTTCAGATTTTACAAAAGCTAGAATTTTATCAATTAATAATGAAAAAATTTTTAATGAATTTAAAAAATATGACATCTTGATTATTCCTGGTTTTCAAGGTGTTGATAAAAATTTTAATATTACAACGCTAGGTAGAGGTGGCTCAGACACAAGTGCTGTAGCGATAGCAGCCTCTCTCAATGCTGAATGTATAATATATACTGATGTAGAAGGTGTCTATACTACAGATCCCAATTTGGTATCGCAGGCTAAAAAATTATCTAAAATTTCTTATGAAGAAATGCTTGAATTAGCCTCTCAAGGAGCTAAAGTTCTTCAAACACGTTCTGTGGAATTAGCTATGAGAAAAAAAACCAAATTAAGTGTTAGGTCTTCAATAAAACCTAATGCATCCGGAACTATAATTACAGATGAAAATAAATTACTAGAAAACAATACAGTCAGTGGAATCGCATATTCAAAAGATGAGGCAAAAATTACACTTTCTAAAGTTCTTGATAAACCGGGTATTTCTTCAAAAATTTTCGGACCTTTAGCAAAAGGTAGTATTAATGTAGATATGATATTGCAGAATGTTTCTCAGGATGGAAAATATGCGAATTTATCTTTTACCCTTCCAAGACAGGATATTGATAAGGCAATTAAAATTCTTAAAAAAGAAAAAATTAATATTCGATACCAAAAGATGCAATATTCTACTGATATAGCAAAAGTTTCTGTTGTGGGTGTTGGTATGAGGTCACATGCGGGTGTGGCACAAACTTTATTTGACACTTTGGGTACTAATAATATCAATATTCAGCTTATAACAACATCTGAGATTAAAATTAGTATATTAATTAGTGAAAAACATTTAGAGACAGCTGTAAAAATACTACATAAAGCTTATAAACTTCCTAAATAATTGTTAGTACCTTCTTCCATAAAAGAAGCTAGAGAAAAAAAAGGCCTTTCAATTAATTTTGTAGCTTCTAAATTGAAACTCAACCCCTCAATAATTAAAAATTTAGAAGAAGGTTTAAACTTAAATGGAGTCCATTCCTTTTATGAAAGCTCTTATAAAAGATCCATTTATAAATTCTTAGATATTCCAATAAAACCCACTGAAAAAAAAATACATTTAATGAATTATGATTTCCAAGTTTTGATGATTATTTATAGTGTGGTTTTCTTTAGTTTTAGTTTGATGACCATTTCCTATTATTTAATATCAAATTTTAGTGACAATAGAACTAGTCAAATGTTTGTAGAATATTATGAAGACGATAATTTAATGAATTTACTTAAAGTAAGTGCCAAGAAAACTGATATTAAATTTATCTCTCATGAAGAATTTATTAAAAACTTTAAGTTTATTCAAAGTGAAAATTCGAAAAATCATATTTTGATAAAAATAAAACCTAATTTAAAAACGTACTATAAGGTTCATTATTTAATTGATGATTTGGAAAGTTTTGGACAGTTAAATGTTAATTTTGACCTTATAATCAACTCTGAAAAAGATGTGTTAATAGACATTTCAGATATATCCGCTATCGATTTCATTATATTTAACAATAATAAATATAAATTCCTAAATGATTATAGATACTATTTGAAAAATTTTGATATAAAGAAACTATACGATTTAAAATGAATTATTCTTATAAAATTAAAAGAAAAAAAACTAAATCTATTAAAGTGGGTAATGTTATGATTGGTGGAGATGCTCCTGTAAGTGTTCAAACGATGACAAATACTATTACTCATGATATTGAATCTACCTTATCTCAAATAAAAATTATCGAAGATGTGGGTGCAGATATAGTCAGAATATCAGTTCCAGATTCTGACTCCACTAAGGCTTTATCAAAAATTATTCCTGCAATTAACATACCTGTTATTGCAGATATTCATTTTCATTACAAAAGAGCATTAGAGGCAGCTGAAAACGGAGCTCATTGCCTAAGGATTAATCCTGGAAATATTGGCTCTAAAGATAAAGTTTCTGAAGTTGTTGAAGCGGCTAGGCAGAACAATATTCCTATTAGAATAGGAGTTAACGCTGGCAGTTTAGAAAAACATATACTTGATAAATATAAAAGCCCAACACCAGAGGCTTTGTTTGAAAGTGCAAAATATAATATTCAAATTTTAGAAGATCTTAATTTTGAAAACTTTAAAATTAGTGTCAAAGCTTCAAATATTTTCACTTCAGTGTCGGCATATAAATTACTTTCAGAGTATTGTGATTATCCTCTTCACTTAGGAATTACTGAGGCTGGATCTTACTTTAGCGGCTCTATAAAATCTTCGGTAGGCCTAGGTATGCTTTTATATGAGGGTATAGGAGATACAATTAGAATATCTCTTTCCGATCATCCTAAAGAGGAAATAAAGGTAGGTTTTGAATTATTAAAATCTTTAAATTTAAGAGATTATGGCGTTACTATTATCTCGTGTCCATCTTGCGCCAGGCAACAATTTGATGTTATCAACACAGTTAAATCAGTTGAGGCGAAATTAGCTCATATTAGGAAACCAATTACAGTTTCAATTATTGGTTGTGTTGTTAATGGCCCAGGAGAAGCAACTATGACAAATATTGGTATTACAGGCGGTGGAAATAATACTCATATGATTTATGTCGATGGAGAAAAAAATCATCGAATAAAAGATGAAAATTTAGTTGATTATTTAGTAAATGTTATTGAAAAAAAAGTAACACAGCTTCATAATTAGATAATTATAAAATGAAAAATAATATTAATTTAGTTAAAGGCACTCATGATTTGTTTGGATTGGATCTTGAGAAGTATAATTATATTTTAGAAAATTTTAAAAATATTTGTAATCAATATTCATTTAAAGAAATTATTACACCGATTATTGAACAAGAAGAGCTATTTGTTAGAGGCGTTGGTGAGATGACAGATATAGTCTCTAAAGAGATGTATACTTTTATAGATCAAGGAGAGAAAAAGATCTGCTTAAGACCTGAGGCTACTAGTGGAATTGCCAGATTTGCTGCATCGAATTATGAATCTGGATTTATGAAATTATTTACTTACGGACCTATGTTTAGAAGAGAAAGACCTCAAAAAGGAAGGTACAGGCAATTTAATCAACTAAATATTGAAATTATAGGTGATGAAAGCTTCTATTCTGACTTTGAAGTAATTTATATTGCAAATAGTTTATTAGATTCAATTGGTCTTAAAAATAAATTTAAATTATTGATTAATTCAATAGGAACAAAAGAAGACCAAAAGAATTATTCAAAAGCGCTTTATGAATTTTTGAAGTTAAAAGAAGATCAATTATCTGAGGTTTCACAGCAAAGGCTTGAAAAAAATACCTTAAGGATTCTCGATAGCAAAGATCCAAACGATCAACTGATAATAAGCACAGCACCAAAACTCAAAGAATTTTTATCAATTAAAAGTTTAGATTTTTACAAAGGAGTAAAAGACTTACTAAGTTCTCATGGTGTTGAATTTATTGAAGATGATCTTCTTGTAAGAGGTCTTGACTATTATTCACATACAGCTTTTGAATTCCAAACATTTGAAGATAAGAGACAAAATACAATACTAGCAGGCGGTAGATATGATGAATTAATAAGTTTAATTTCTTCTAGAAATATTCCTGGTATTGGTTGGGCAGCTGGAATTGAAAGATTAATTGATTTAATATCAATGCCTGAAAAGCCATTAATAAAAAAAAGTATCTTAATAGCAGTACAAAATCTTAGTTACATTAGTGAATATAAATTAATAAATATTGTATCTAAATTAGATGTGCAGTTTGAAGTGAAGTCTAATAATAATATAAAAAAACTTTTTACTTATGCTGATAAAAATAATTATGATTATATTGCTTTAGTTGGCGAAGAGGAATTTAGTTCTTCATCCATTGTCATAAAAAACCTTAAATTAAAAGAACAAAAAAAAATTTTAATTAAAGATTTGGATTTATCTAATGAAATTAGATAGTCAAATTGAAGATTTAAAAATTAAATTTAAATCTTTAAATGATCAACTTTTAAATTCTGAAAATTTAGGCAATAAAGAGATTATTCAGATCAATAAAGAGTTATCTAAATTAGAGCCAGTAATAAATATTGCAAATGAAATACAGAGATTGGAAAAAGAAATTATTGGATATAAAGATATTTTAGAAAATGAAAAAGATGAAGAGCTTAGAGATATGGTTAAAAAAGAATTACCTGAATACGAAAATCTTTTTGAGGAACAAAATAAAGAATTAATGCTAGCTCTATTACCAAAAGATGAGGCTGATGAAAAAAATGTAATTTTAGAAATTAGAGCGGGTACAGGTGGTGACGAAGCCGCTTTATTTGCTGGAGATTTATATAGAATGTATGAAAGATATTCGGCTCTTAAAAGTTGGATATTTACCCCCATGTTAAAGTCTGAAACTGGTTTAAAAGGCATAAAAGAAGCTGTTATTGAAATTAAAGGAGATTCAGTTTTTAAGTTATTAAAAAATGAATCCGGTGTTCATAGAGTTCAAAGAATACCTGAGACTGAGTCTGGTGGAAGAATTCATACTTCTGCCGCAACTGTTGCTGTTTTACCTGAAGCGGAAGAGTTTGATGTTGATTTAAAAGATTCAGAATTAAGAATTGATGTCTATAGATCTGGCGGTGCGGGTGGACAATCTGTTAATACTACTGATAGTGCTGTCAGAATTACACATATACCAACAGGAATTGTTGTTATACAACAAGACGAACGCTCTCAACATAAAAATAAAGCGAAGGCCTTAAAAATATTAAGATCCCGTATTTATGATGCAGAAAGATTAAAAAGAGACAACGAATTATCTTCCAATAGAAAAAGTCAGGTAGGTAGTGGTGATAGGTCTGAAAGAATAAGAACTTATAATTTTCCACAAGGTAGAGTTTCTGATCATAGAATTAATTTAACTTTATATAAGTTAGATCAATTTTTACTTGGAGACGCTTTAGAGGAAATGATTTCTGCACTATCAGCTAGTGAACAAGCTGAAAAACTTAATCACTTAAATGACAGCTGAAAATACAAAAGAAATTTCAAAGATTTTTGATAATATTGTTACCACTTTAAAAAAAAATCATATTGATAATCCTGAAAATGAATCAAAAATAATAATTAGTTATGCTTCAGGAAAAAAAAATTTTAATTTTATTTCTGAGACTGATCTAAATATTGATAAAATTAATTCTATTGTGGAAAAAAGACTAGAGGGTAAACCTTTGGCAAAAATTATAAATCAAAAAGGTTTTTGGAATGATATTTTTTATACCAATGAAGATACCTTAGATCCTAGAGCTGATTCAGAAATTTTAGTAGAATCAATTTTGGATGACTATGACTTCATGAAGATGAAAAAATTTAATTTTATAGACTTATGTTCTGGGACTGGTTGCCTAGGACTTTCTTTATTGGGTGAACTATCTAACTCCCATTGTCTTTTTATTGATATAAGTCATGAAGCTTTAAAAGTTAATAAAATTAATTCTAACCAATTAAATCTTGATAAAAGATCTACGTTTTTAGTTTCGGATCTACTATCTGACTCTAGTTTAAAGCTCAATAATATTGAATTTATCGTGTCAAATCCTCCATATATAAAATCTTTAGATATTAAAAAATTAAACTTTGAAACCCTTCATGACCCTTTATTATCTTTAGATGGAGGTGTTGATGGATGTGATTTTTATCGCTCTATAATCCTTCAATTGAAGAATTTAAAGTATAAAGGGTGTTTATACCTTGAAATTGACCCAATAGTTAAAGGTGATGTCATTAAATTAGTTCTAGATAATGGTGCAAAAATATTATATATAAAACAAGATTATCTTAAAAATGATAGATTAATTAAAATTATATTTCTTTAATTTTTTTATTAAATTAAATAAAATATAATAAATTTTTATGAAAACCTTTAATAATAATAACAATAGAAGAAAAATATTTAGTTCTAACAATAGAAGAACTTCTCCCAATAGGGGTAGTGCCGATTCCCCCTACATGGCACAGCAAGGTAATACTGGTAATGGTTATAGAAGAAATAATAAAAACTTTAAAGACCAGCATACCGATTATTTAAATAAGGCGAAAGATGCTATAAGCAATGGTGATGAGGTGTTAGAGCAGTATTATCTTCAGCATGCTGAGCATTGTTTTAGACAATTAGATGTAACTGTAAAAGAAACTAATACAAATACCGAAGATTTACCAAAAACTATAGTTTCAAAAAAAATTATCAAAAAATCTACGATAGAAAAAAAGACAGATATAGAATCTGTTCAGGAAAAATCAAAGGCTAAAACAGATTTTGATGATTTCGCTAACCAACTTGCATAAATTCTATTTTTCTTTCTATGGTTTTTTTCACTTCATTAAATTTTAAAATTTCATTTTCATTAAGGTTTCGTCCAGAAGGTAATTTAAGTTTTTGAGGGTTCATCTGATTACCATTTTTAATTATTTCATAATGTAGATGTGGGCCAGTTGATTTACCTGTACTTCCAACATACCCAATAACATCACCTTGCTTTACTCTTGCTCCCTTATATAGACCTTTTTTAAAGTTTTTCATATGGGCATAGGCTGTTTTATAAGTGCTGTCATGTCTAATTCTTATATATTTTCCATAACCACCATTATTACTTATAAATTCAATTACTCCATTTCCAGCAGCAAATATCGGAGTCCCTGAAGGAGCTGCAAAATCTACTCCCTTGTGCAATTTATCATACCCAGATATTGGATGTTTTCTCATTCCAAATCCCGAACTAAGTTTCGATCCATTAATTGGAGTTTTCATTAGGCTCTTAGTCATGCCTTTTCCTTTTTCATCAAAGTATTCTCTATAATCCGAATTATTGAAAAGATAGTAAGTTAATGCTGTGCCTCTTGAGTATAATTTTAGGTATGCTGGTTCGTTGATTTTTATAGTTTTGCCTTCACTATTTATAAATTTTGTAAAAAGAATTTCAAACCCATCGTCTTTATAAATATCTCTTTGAAAATCTACGTCAAAACTAAAAATTCTAATCATTTCTTCAATTACAATTTCTGAAAGCCCCAAATCTTTCATGGCCTTATAAAGACTAGTCTCTATTGTGCCTTTAACAAATATCTCTTCAGAAGTCAGCTCAACTAAATTAATGTTATAGGTATAAATTGTATCTTTTAAATTAATTTTGAGAATTTTTTCTTCAGTAAATTGATATGTGATATCAAGGTAACTTAATTTATCGTCAATATAATTATGTGAAACTCTTACCTCATCTCCTGCATAAATTTTTGAAAAATCATATATTTTTTTTCCATCAAAAATAATTTTATCAATATCTTTTGCTTTAATACCGGATCTTTTTAATACGCTTGCAAAATTATCTCCAGGATTAATATTTATTAAATGAATTTTATAACGAGTTTCCTCTTTTAGTTCCTTTTCAGTTAACTCCTCATTTTCTAATTCAGAAATAATAGGAGAGTTTAAATTTTCAATTAAAATTTCATCGTAGTATTTTCTAAAAGTAACCGGATCGAAATAATTATAATCATCACTTTTAATGACTATAGCTTGATCTAAAATGATGTTTTGAAAATTTTCGTAAGAAAGATATAAGAAGTATATGCTTAAACTGAATAATGGTAAGAATAAAGCCGTTTTAATATTAAAAGGAGTATTCCTAAACATTTGTTATTTATAAATGCTTAGATTTCATTCTTCAATGTATATGTTCATAAATAAAATTAAGAATTCTTTCTTTGAAATATTTATTGAATCTAAAAAAATTTTTATTGTTCTTTTTAAGGTAATTGTTCCAATTGTAATAATTATTAGAATTTTAGAAGTTATGGGCCTAATTCCTATTTTCGCTAAATTATTAGAACCTCTTACAAGTTTTGTTGGCATAGATGGCTCTCTTGGTCTTGTATGGATGGCGGCAATGCTTGTAAACATTTATGCAGGTATGGCTGCATTTGCAACTCTTCAAAGTATGTTTGATTATTCAGTTGCAGAAACGACTATTGTCGGACTCATGCTTTTAATTGCTCATAGTTTACCAATTGAAGTTGTTATTGCTAAAAAATCAGGAATCTCTGCTAGCTTTACTTTCATATTTAGATTTATTAATGCTTTAATAGCTGGAAAATTACTTTTTTTTCTTTATCAGTATTTTGATCTTTACCAGGAATTAAATGTTTCCGTATTGGCAATACCTGATAGTAATATTTCTCATATGGAGTGGGGTGTTACCCAAATAAAAAATTTCCTAATGATATTTTCTATTATATTTTCAATAATAACATTAATTAATCTTTTAAAATCTTTTGGTATATGGCAATTTATTTTGAGAATACTTAAAGTACCTCTTAACTTTTTAGGTATGTCGGATAAGGTTGCTAATATTATTCTTATAGGTTTGACCTTGGGTATTTCTTTTGGTGGTGGATTTTTAATCGAAGAATCAAAAAAAAAAGAAATTTCTAAAAAAGATATATTCTTATCTATGGCTTTCCTGGGTTTATGTCACAGCATCATAGAAGACACAATTCTAATTCTTTTATTGGGCAGTCATATTAGTGGAATTTTATTTTTTAGATTGATCTATACGATTTTTATTATTCTGATTGTGAAAATTATTTTAGAAACCCGTTATTCTGATAGAATATTAAAATTATTTATTAATTGATGAGTTATATAGAGTTCCCTAGATTTGCTATTCATTTAACCTTAGATAAAAAGGTAATTGAGGCAATTTTAAATTTCTATAAAGGAAATGATAATTTAAATACACATGATGAAGATATAACTAACCATGGTTTGCATTTAATCATTAAGCCACCTTTTTATATTAATGATTTAAATAATGTGCAAAAATTAATCTCAATATTTTTAAATTTAAAAAATGAAATTGATATCCCGAATACTATTAATTTTAAAGAATTTAGTTATGAAGTAAAAACTTTTAATAATGCTATTAGGCTAGAGTCAAGGAAAAGTAATGCATTTGATTTTTTTTCTAATCAAGTTGTAAGAAGATTTGACGAATTCAGAAAGGTTTTAAATCCCTATGATTATCAAAAAGATATAAGTCGATTTAATAAATTAACTGAAAATCAAATTTTAAATTATCAAATATGGGGTTATCCATATCTTTTCGAAGAAACTTCTCATTACGTTTCTATTTTGACCTTACCAGATAATAATAAGAAAAACTTAGAATTTTTAACTACAAAAATTAAAAAAATATTACATGACTTTAATTATATAAATCTATCAAAGTTATCTGTATGTAAGCAAAGCAATGAAATTGAACCCTTTTATGAACTTGCATCAATTGACTTATAAACTCTCATCTAGATATTATCTACTTATTAGTTTAAGTTTTTAATTTATGGGACTCTATACAAAAAAAAGATCTTCCTTCTCGTTTAAGAATTTTTTATTTTTTATTTTTTTAATGCTTTTTGTATATGTGATTTACTACTACTACTCCCTAAACTCAAATGAAAATAATGATTCCTTTCAATCAGATGATATTTTATTTGATCAATCTGCTAAATTTATAAGAGTAGATGAATTGAAAGGTTTTATTGAAAAATTTATTTCTGAAAATCCTGAGTTAATTTTAGAAACGGTGAGAAACTACCAATTAAAACAATCTGATATTGAAAAAAGTGAATCGGAAAATCAAAATAAAGAACTAATTAACCAATTAAAATTATTCCAAAATGATATGTTCCTTGGTTATAATAACTCTAATAAAACTATTTATGAATTCGTTGATTATAATTGTGGTTACTGCCAGAAATTTCATGACGTTTTAATTGAATTGTTCAATAAAGATCTCGATGTAAGAGTTGAAATTCTTCAACTTCCAATCTTAGGTAAATCATCAATTGATCTTTCTAAAATGGTTATCGCCGCTAGTCTTTCTGGTGATTTTGAAAAGGTTCATAACTATCTTTATTCCTCTAAAAAAAGAAACGATATTGCTGAAATTTTTGCTGACCTATTTCTTATGGATATGGATATTAAGTTACTTAAAGAGAACATGAATTCCCCTGAAGTGATCTCAATTCTTAATAGTCATAAGGAATTATCTGATATGTTTAAATTTAATGGAACTCCTGCTTTAATTATTGGTAGTCAAATAATACCAGGGTATATTGAATTATCTAAATTATTGGAAATCTTATTAGAAGAATTTCCAGATAATGCTTAATTATAATACTTTTTTATTATGAAACTTAATAATTTATCTAAAATTAGTTCTAATATTTTATTATCAAGAGTTACAGGTCTTTTCAGAGATATCCTTTTTGCAAACTTTTTAGGTGCCTCTTTGCTTACGGATGCTTTTATGTTTGCGTTCAGATTACCTAACTTATTTAGAAGAATATTAGCCGAAGGTGCAATTAATAGTGTCTTTATTCCTTTGTATTTGGATCAAAATAACCAATCTAAAAAAGACTCAGATATTTTTTTTTCAATGATTTTTATTTTATTTTTAATTATCACAAGTCTTTTAAGTCTATTTGTTTTTTTTCAAACAGAAGCCGTTATTTCACTTTTTGCTCCTGGTTTTATTGATGATAAAAACTTGTTAGCTAATAGCACCCATCTTCTTAAAATAACATTTCCTTTTTTGATTTTTGTTTCTACTGGTTCGCTATTGAGTTCTGTTTTAAATGCTAATAATAATTTTTTTATTCCTTCGTTCTTATCAGTTATTTTAAATATTGGAATGATTATTACTTTACTTTTATATAAAGACCATTCCCACATACAATTAGCATGGTCTATTTTGATATCTGGATGTATTCAACTATTTTTATTGCTAGTTAATTTTAAATTTTTAAAAATCACTTTCCATTTCACTTTTTATTTAAGTAAATCCTTATTGAAAGTTTTAAAGTTATTTTTTATTAGAATATTACAATCAATTGTTGGTGCAGGAATTGTCCAGCTTAATATTTTTGTTTCAATGATTTTTGCTTCTTTGGTTGGTGGTGGTGCAATTAGCCAAATGTATTATGCTGACAGAATAATAGATTTACCATTTGCTTTAATTGCTGTTGCAATATCTACTACTTTATTACCTTATTTATCAAAAAATATTCAAGATATTAAAAAAATCTCAGATGCCTTTAATAAATCTATCATCTTTTGTTTAATTTTTGCTGCTCCTTCTACTTTAGGCTTATGGCTAATAAGTGAAGATATAATATCTGTTCTTTTTGGTAGGGGTAAATTCGATTCTAATGATGTTAGTGTAACTTCTTCTCTATTGGCTATTTATGCTTTCTCTCTTCCTGCCTATATGATTTCAAGGATGTTAAATCAAATTTTTTACTCTTTTCAAAAAGTTCATTTACCAATTATTGCTTCTATTCCAACTTTTATAATTAATTTATCTATTTGTTTTTTTGCTTATGAAGAATATGGAGTTCGAGGTTTAGCATTTTCTAGTGTTATAAGTGTCTGGTTTAATGTTATTTTTCAATTATTAATTTTGAAATATAAAATTCCTTTATTTTATTCAAATATTCAAATTTTTAATTTAATGAAAATATTTAAAATATTAATTGCTCTGATTGCATTAATCATTTCTATTTTTTTGCTGGAAAATATTCAAATAGAAAATCAATATTTTGACTTATTTTTAAAGCTAATAAGTGGTGTGATTATTTATTTTTTTACACTGAGAGTTATTCGCCTTAACGAAATAAAGATTTTGTTCTCAAAGTACTCTTTTAATTAATTTTTTGTATTTACTAGAGTGCATTAACGTTATAAAGATTATATCCCTTTATTCTAAGGGCGTGTAGCTCAGCTGGTTAGAGCACTTGCTCGACATGCAAGGGGTCACAGGTTCGAATCCTGTCACGCCCACCATTTTTTTAGTGTTTTATGTGTTTTAAATTTCTAATTTACCTATAAAATAAAACTATGTTTAAAAGCTTTATAGGTTACATTTTTTTATCAATTCTAATAGTTTTCGCATTTATTGTTGGTTATGATCAGATACTTTCTTACTACAGCTCTAATCCTTATATTAATGGATTGATAGTATTAACTTTTATCGTTGGTTTCTCTTTGTATTCTTTTAAGATTTTTTCTTTGTTATCTGAATATAGATTTATGAACTCTGTTGCTTTTGGGAAATTAAAAATTAATGATCAATCTTTGGGCTCTTATCCTCTTACTAAATCTATAGCTTTAAATTTAGGTATTATTGGAAAGTCGCAGACATTAAACAAAAACTTAAATGATATTTTAGACGAACTTCTCAGTCTAATTGAATCGGGCAGGGATCTTTCCAAATATCTAATAAACCTAGCTGTTTTTTTAGGATTAATTGGAACTTTCTTTGGATTGCTGTTGACAATAGGAAGTGTTGCTAATGTTATTGATAGTTTAAGTATAGACGACCAAAATTTTGGAAATTTTTTTTCAACTTTAAAGGATGGACTTAAGTCTCCTTTAACTGGAATGACAATTGCCTTTACATCTTCATTATTCGGTTTGGTGGTTTCATTAATATTAGGTCTTTATGAAATTATTGTTAAGGGTGTTAAACAAAGTTATTATGAATTCTGTGAGTCTCAAATCAGACTTTTCTATAAAAGTAAAAACCCATCTACTCCAAATGAAATATCTACTTCTGAATCTTCTCAATATGCATATGCTACATCTATTAATGAGCAAATTTTAGAGAAACTTGACTCTGTGGTTTCAGGACTATCTTCAATTGAAAAAACCGTAAAATTAAGAGATGAGACTTTAGTTTCAGATTTAAAAGAAGTGAATAAAGAAATTAAAGATAAAATTCAAGATGAGTTAAGAATCGTAAGTAAAACTCTTTCTCATCTTAAAGACGAGAAGTGAGTTATTTATCAAAATCATCTGAATTAGAAGATAATAGTATAATTTGGCCTGGTTTTGTTGATGTTTTAGCATCAACTTTAATGGTAATTATCTTTATTGTTCTATTGTTTACAGTATCTCAGGTTTACCTTGGAGACTTAGTTGTAGGAAAAAATGAGGAAATTCAGAAGTTAGAAAATACAATTGATATTCAAGACGAAACAATTGTTTATCAGGATGAAACTCTTACAGATACTCAAAAAAGTGTTTTAGAAAAAGAAGTGATAATTTCAGAACAAGATGTCAATATTCAATCTCTTTCCGAAAACGTTTTAGAAAAAGAAGTGATAATTTTAGATCAAGATGTCAATATTCAATCTCTTTCCGAAATAGTAAATCAGCAAAATTTAGATATGAATGCACTCAATGATATAATAACTCAAATTACAAATGAATTATCTTTAAGTTTAAATGAAAATAAGTCAATGCAGTCAGATATTGCAGTTCTTCAATCTGAACAGACTTCACTTCTTGATTCTTTGTTCTCATCTAATCAAGAAAAGACAAATATTTCTCAAACTTTAGATAGTTTAAAAATAGAAAATCAGTCTCTTGCTGGTAAACTAGATTCATTAAATTCTGAAGCTTCATTACGGAATGAGGATTTAGAAATGGCATTAGCTAAAATATCTAATTTATCTAATAATGTAGAAATTCTTACTAATGAAATTCTAAGCCTTAATGATATTTTGGAAATTAAGGAAAAAGAGATGGCTAGTAGTAAGTTAGAAATTGGTGATTTAGGAGAAAGACTTAATAGAGTTTTAACGAGTGAATTATTCAAGTTGCAACAATATCGTTCAGAATTTTTTGGAAGACTGAGTGAGTTATTGTCAGATAGATCTCAAATTACTGTACAAGGTGATAGATTTGTTTTTCAGTCTGAAATTTTATTTTCATCTGGTAGTGCTGAGATACAAACAAAAGGTAAGGTAGCTCTTTCTTCAGTATCAGCAACTATTTTAGAATTAATTGATGAATTACCTACAGATCTTAACTGGATACTTCAGGTTGATGGACATACTGATAAAATTCCAATTTATACTGATCAATTCCCTTCAAATTGGGAATTATCTCACACAAGAGCCTTAGAGGTTGTTAAATTCTTTATTTCCCAGGGCATACCATCTGACAGGCTTTCAGCAAATGGTTATGGTGATAATCAACCACTGTCATTAGGTAATACCCCTGAAGATTTAAAATCTAATAGAAGAATTGAATTAAAAATTACTCAAAGATAAGTGACTATTTTTCATCAATCCACATTTTAATAATTGTATCGGGTTCATCAACAGAGCCATTTTTCATAGGATCACCTTTTTTAATTTTGTCTACAAAATCCATTCCTTCAATAACCTGACCCCAGGCAGTATATTGACCATCAAGGTGAGGGGCGTCATCAAAAACAATAAAAAATTGACTATCAGCACTATTAGGATCACTTGATCTTGCCATACTTAGCGTTCCCTTGATGTGGGGGGTATCGTTAAATTCCTGTTCAATATTTTGACCAGAGCCTCCAGTTCCATTACCTAATGGATCTCCAGTTTGAGCCATAAATCCATCAATAACTCTGTGAAATACTATTCCATCGTAAAATCCCTCAGAGACTAATTCTTTTATTCTTTTTACATGTTTAGGTGCCTTATCATCGAAGGTCTTGATTTTGACGATACCGTCTTTCAGTTGTATATTAATAATATCCTCCTTAGCAAAAATATTAGTTGTTAATAATAATAATATTGAAATAAATTTGATAAATTTCATTTTGAGAAACTATCACAAGACATTAAAAAAAAAAGATTAAAATAAAATTAAGATGAAATTAACATATTATTTGCTATTGCATTTAAATGTTTAATTAATGAATTTAAACCATTTGCTCTAGATGGACCTAGATGTTCTTTTAATTCAATTTTTTCTAAAAATAGAGGGGGGTTATTAATGATTTCTTCAGCTGTAGCCCCACTATAAACATTTGATAAAATTGCAAACAAT
Source organism: uncultured Alphaproteobacteria bacterium (assembly GCA_963926395.1). GTDB lineage: Bacteria > Pseudomonadota > Alphaproteobacteria > HIMB59 > HIMB59 > HIMB59. The sequence goes on along the minus strand of CAWUWX010000032.1, from coordinate 12,168 downwards.
CCCTGAACTATTACTGAGTCACTCGCACCTTTAAAATTTATAATGTTTTTATTGATTTCTGGAATTACCCATAAATTTGAAGTACAACCCTGCACTCTAAATTCATTAATTTTTAAATCTTCATCAATCTTAGGAAGTTTTTTACCTAAATCTATTAGGTATTCATATCTATTTTCCCAATTATCAAAATATGAAAAATTTTCAATAATTTGGTTGATTTTTTCTTGAATTGACATAGTTTTCGAAAGATATTACATTATTGAAATTAAAAAAATATGAAAATTAAAAGTTCACTTAAAACCGCTAAAGTCAGAGACAAAAATAACCAGCTTGTTAAAAGAAAGGGTAAATTATTCGTAATTAATAAAATAAACCCTAGAATGAAAGCAAAGCAAGGTTAATTTAATACTTAAGTATCCACACCTTCAGAAATATATTTTTCAGCCTCTAAAGCAGCCATACAGCCCATACCTGCTGCCGTAACAGCCTGTCTATAAATTTTGTCTTTAACGTCTCCGGCAGCAAAAACCCCTATAACATTTGTTTGAGTACTATCTGGTTTAGTAATGATATAGCCCTCATTATCCATTTCTAATTTACCTTTAAAAATTTCAGTGGCAGGATCATGGCCTATAGCGACAAACAAGCCATCAATATTTAGTTCCATTTTTTCATTTGTTAAAGTATCTGAAAGTAAAACACTGCTTAGATTTTTATCTCCCAGATACTCTTCAACCTTCTTATTCCATAAAAATTCTATTTTAGGGTTTTTGTTTAATCTATCTTGAAGTATTTTTTCTGATCTAAGTTTATCTTTTCTGTGAATCAAGAAAACTTTAGTTGCAAAATTCGTAAGAAATAACGCTTCTTCAGCTGCGGAGTTACCTCCGCCAACAACTGCTACTACCTTATCCTTAAAAAAGAAACCATCACATGTTGCACATGCCGATATTCCAAATCCTTTTAATTTATCTTCATTCTTTGCGTTCAGCCATCGAGCCTGAGCCCCAGTTGATATTATTACACTCTTAGTATTAATTTCTGATCCATCATCAAGGGTTAATTTTTTAATTTTAGAATTTAAATCTATTGAAGTAACCATACTACTTATTACTTTAGTGCCAACATTTTCAGATTGTTTTTTCATTTGTTCCATAAGCCAAGGTCCTTGGATTGGATTTTCATATCCTGGATAATTTTCAACATCTGTAGTAATAGTTAATTGACCTCCTGGTTGAAGACCGGCGATCATAATTGGCTTTAAATTAGCTCTAGCAGTATAAATTGCTGCAGTATAGCCTGCTGGACCCGATCCAATAATTACAACATTTTCAATTCCGGTCATTTTTTTACAGGCCAACTAGTCGGAAAAGTAACATAATTAATCTGCATACATCTACGCTCTATTTTAATTTCTTTTTTTTCTAATCCGTGCCAAGTTTTACCACCGGATGCAAAGTAATAACCTGTATTATGTTTATAAGGGATTGTTTTAACTAATTTCATACTTTCATCATAAAAATCAGTACCTAAAGATTCAGACTCACTGTAAGTATTAATGAATAACATCATTGTCATAAGTTTTTCCTCAATATCTTTATGGGGTTTTAACCAAAAACCTTTTCTATCTGCTATATATTCAACTCTTATAAAATATTCAGAAACTTTTTTTTTAATATTTTCCTCAATTTTAGCGATAACATCTTTATCTCTTAAGTCTTCAATTAACTGATGACCTTGAGGAAGTAAATGGGCATTATCAGACTCTAAAAATACTCTAAGTTTGCCATCCATACCATCTCCACCGCCATCAGCTGCTCGAGTACCGTCAAAAGATCTAGGAGCGTCTGAAATATTTACATTCATTAACTCTCTAATCATAGTTTCTGTGAGAGGTTTATCTATTTGCCAATGATCAAAAGGATAATCATAGGTGTGTGACAGGTTTAATAAGGAATCTTTTAAGGACATATTTAAGTATTGAAAATAGGCGACTGATTAATCTTATACAAGATATTATTTTTTAATTCTGATAAATCTTCATTTATGGATGTTTTAAAGGGAGTCAAATTTATTGAAAAATTTTTAATATATTTTTTTTCCATTAAGTCTTTATGAAAATTCTTATATTTTTTTGGCAAACTTTCCTTTTCAAAAGAGTAAATAAATGTCCCAACCCCAGAATATACCGACTCAGATATCATTGAAATAGATTCCCAAGTTACGATGTTTGCAATAGATTGAGAAAGAAACTGTCCATATTTGACTGGATCATTAGTATTAACCAATATATCGGTATTAGAAATTTTATTATTTTTAATTTTTTCGATCAGAATTTCAGGCGTTCTCCTAGAGGGAATAATTTGAACAAAATATTTTTGACTAAGTATTTTAATATCATTTAAAATTTTTTCTTGAACAGTTTTGTCAAATTTAAAATTTTTGCTCTTACCACCTATTATAAAATTAATTGTATTTTTTTGTTTTACATTTTTATTTTTTTCAAACTTAATATTATGGATTGCAAAAGTTGTAGCTAGGCTATTACTAAGATTTAAATTATCATGTTTTGGAGCTATGATTAAATCAAAAAATTTATAGCAAGTTTTAGGGTCTTGAATATGAATATTAAAAATATTCTTATATTTTTTTTTCAATGCTATTGATGCCTTAACACTTTTTTTTCCACAGCTGATGAGGACTGTCGGCTTACTTATTTGATAGTCATCTATATTTTTTATAATTAAAGTATTGGAAGGAATTAATTGAACAGGAAGTACTTTAAATAAATAGTGTATTTTTAAGTCTATATTTCTATATTTGTATCCTATTAAGTTCGCTAAGCCTTCAATCTGACTTTTCATGCCAGCGGCTCCTTCGCTAATAGTTAGAATTTGAAATTCTTTCAATTAATACTATTTAAATCTTACTGATTTAATTTCGTAAGATGTGACTCCCTTAGGTGTTGAAACTTCTATGTAGTCTCCTTTTTTTTTACTTATTAGGGCTCTGGCAAGAGGACTTGTTACTGATATTTTTTTACTTTCAATATCTGCTTCGACTTCGCCAACTAGTTGATATTTTGATTCTTTTTTATCTTCAAGATTAATAATAGTTACAGATGCTCCAAATTTAATAATACTTCCTGAAAGAAGTGTTAAATCAATAACCTCAGCTTTTGATATTATGTCTTCTATTTCAGCTATACGTCCTTCGATAAAACTTTGTTTTTCTCTTGCTGCATGGTATTCAGCATTTTCAGAAAGGTCTCCATTTGATCTTGCGTCAGCTATTGCTTTTACTATAAGTGGTCTTTCAACTGTTTTAAGTGTTTTTAATTCTTCTATGAGCTTCTTTTGCCCATCTTCTGTCATTGGTATTTTATCCATTTTTAAATTTACTCCTTAATTGAGTAGATGAAGAAAGTATTGAATTTATGACTAAAATTCAAATGAATTTTTTATGCTATAAACATGATGTTTTTGTATTGGTTTAACTTTAAGTTCTGTATTTTGGAGTTTTATGATGGATTTACATAAAATTTTAGCACTTCTTAGGTTTGTATAATAGGGCACATTTAAGTCAACAGCTGTTCTTCTAATGGTAAAACTATCTCTTATTGCCTGCTTATTCTCAGTTGTGTTGATGACTAGATCAATTTTACCTTGTCTTAGATATTCAACAATATGAGGTGAACCTTCTGCTACTTTATTTATAACTTCAGACGGAATATTTTTCTCTTTTAAATATAAATAAGTACCTTTCGTTGTAAAGATACTAAAGTTAAAAGAAACTAATTCTTCAATTATTTTTGACATAGATTCTTTGTCTTCATCTTTTACTGAAATAAAAATATTTTTAATATTGTTTATCTTTTGTCCTGCAGCTAACTGACTTTTAAAAAAAGCTATATCAAAGTCCTCATCTATTCCCATTACTTCTCCAGTACTTTTCATTTCAGGTCCTAGTATTACATCAGTATTAGGAAATTTATTAAAAGGGAATACTGCTTCTTTAATAGCAAAATAAGGCAACTTGTTAGTGTCAATTTCCATAATATCTTTACTCAATAATTTTCCCGCAATAAGACTTGCTGCTATTCTTATAAAAGGAATTCCTAATGCTTTAGCTAAAAAGGGAATTGTTCTAGATGCTCTTGGATTTGCTTCTAATATATATATATCTTTATTTTTAACAGCGTACTGCACATTCATTAAACCAATAGTTTCAAGAGAATTTGCTAAATCAATTGTAAATTTTTTAATTTGATCAATAGTATTATTATCTAAAGAAAAAGTTGGAATTGAGCAGGCACTATCACCAGAATGAATTCCCGCTTCTTCAATATGCTCCATGATTCCAGCAATCATAACAGATCCTTTATTATCTCTTAAAATATCCACATCAACTTCCGTTGCATCTTTTAGAAATTCATCAATTAAAATCACATTATTTTCAAGGGCCCAATAGTTTTGATCTATATATTCTTTTACATCATCTAGATTGTTCATTTTTTCCATCATTCTACCGCCAATTACATACGAAGGTCTGAGTAAAATTGGAAAATTTAGTTTTCCTGATTTAACTAATAACTCTTTAGTTCCAAGAGAAATATCACTTTTTGGTTGTTTCAGTCCTATTTTAGAAATTAATTTTTGAAATCTTTCTCTATCTTCTGAAATATCAATAGCATCAAAAGATGTACCTAATATTTTATAATTATATTCCTTTAATTTATTTGCAATTCTTAATGGGGTTTGACCGCCAAATTGAACAACCACCCCCTCAACTTCACCAGCTTCATTTTCTTTATCAATAATATTTTTAACAAATTCAAAATCTAAAGGCTCAAAATACAATTTATCCGATGTATCATAGTCAGTAGAAACAGTTTCAGGATTACAGTTGATCATAATTGTTTGATAGCCAAGATTTTTAAAAGCTTTTACAGCCTGCACGCAGCAGTAATCAAATTCAATCCCTTGACCAATTCTATTAGGTCCAGAACCAAGTATAATAATTTTTTTCTTATTTTCAGGCCTTGCCTCACAGCTATAAGAGTTAATTTCTTTTTCAAAAGTAGAGTAAAGGTAGGCTGTTGATGAATTAAACTCATTACCGCATGTATCAACTCTTTTAAAAATGGTTTTAATTTTAAGGTTTTCCATTTTTTTTAATATATCTTTAAGGGATAATTTTGAGAGATTAGCTATATGCTGATTCGAAAAACCTAGACTCTTAATCGAAATTAAAAACTCTTCATCTAGAATTCCATTTTTCTTAATTATTTCTTTCTCTGAATCGATAATTTGCTTTATCTCTCTTAAGAAAAAAATGTCGATAAAAGTTAATTTATTTATTTCCGGTAAAGATAAATTTCTTCTGATTGATTCCGCAACTAATAATAATCTATCAGGGCGCTGCTTAGCTAGTTCTTCTACTAATTTTTCATCTGTGATATTTAAAAGAGAATGATTTTTTTCAAATCCATATGTCTCAGATTCCATAGAATATAATGCCTTTAAAATAGACTCCTTAAAAGTTCTTCCAATCGACATAATTTCCCCAACAGATTTCATAGCAGTATTTAATTCTAAGGGGGTGCCATTGAATTTCTCAAAATTAAATTTAGGTATTTTAGTAACTATATAATCAATAACTGGCTCAAAACTTGCTGGAGTAACTTTAGTGATGTCATTATCTAGTTCATCTAGAGTGTAGCCAACAGCTAATAAAGCTGCAATTTTTGCTATTGGAAAACCTGTTGCTTTAGAAGCTAATGCTGAAGATCTACTTACCCTAGGATTCATTTCAATTACTAGAATTCTTCCATTTAATGGGTTAAGAGCAAATTGAACATTTGAACCACCTGTTTCAACTCCAATTTTTTTTAAAATAGCTATGCTTTGATTTCTTAGTTCTTGATATTCTTTGTCAGTTAACGTCAGAGCTGGAGCTACAGTAATACTATCTCCAGTATGAATTCCCATTGGATCAAGATTCTCAATCGAGCAAACTATAATTGAATTGTCTTTTCTGTCTCTTACTACTTCAAATTCAAATTCTTTCCATCCTATTAAAGATTCTTCAACTAAGGTTTTTTTGACTGGACTTAAATCAATTGCATTTTGAACTTTTATGCAAAATTCTTTTTGGTTGCTAACTATACCTCCTCCAGTGCCCCCTAAGGTATAAAAAGGTCTCATTATTATTGGATATTCAACTTCATGACTAATTTTTTCTAAATCGGATTTATCATCGACAATAATACTAAAAGGAGTCTCTAAATTGATTTCTTTCATAGCTTGTGCAAAAAGCTCTCTATCTTCAGCTACATCTATAGATTTAGGACTGGCTCCTAGTACTTTTATAGTACTTGTCTCAAAATACTTCTCATTGTTTAATTCTCTTATTACATTTAATGCCGTTTGACCTCCCATTGTTGGTAAAATGGCATCGGGTTTTTCTATTTCTATTATTTTTTTAACTATTGTCGAATTTATTGGTTCTATAAATGTTTTGTCTGCAAATTCAGGGTCAGTCATAATAGTTGCAGGATTTGAATTTATTAGAATAACCTCATAACCTTCTTGTTTAAGAGCTTTACAAGCCTGACTACCCGAGTAATCAAATTCACAAGCTTGTCCTATAACAATAGGACCCGAACCAATAACTAGGATTTTTGATATATCTTTTCTAGCTGGCATTTTTTTCCATTAGAGTGATAAAATCATCAAATAAATATCTACTATCATGAGGACCCGGACTTGATTCAGGGTGATATTGAACCGAAAATAAAGGCTGATTAGTCGATCTCATACCATCAATCGAATTATCAAATAAAGATAAATGAGTTATTTCCATATTTTCAGGAATGCTGTTTTCAATTACAACAAATCCATGATTTTGTGAAGTAATTTCAACTTTATTATTTAATAAGTTTTTAACAGGATGATTAGCTCCACGATGTCCTTTTTTCATTCTTTTTGTTTTTGCTCCTAATGCCAAACAAAGAATTTGATGTCCAAGACAAATTCCAAAAGTAGGTATCTTTTCATTAATAAGTAAAGTTAATTCCTTTTCAATATTTGAAAAAACTTTTTTAGGGTCCCCAGGACCGTTACTTAAAAAAATCCCATCATAATTTTTGCTTATTATCTCTTCAGAAGAAAAGTTCATATCATACTCATCTATAGAGCAATCTCTTTTGATTAAGCTTTTTTTAATATTGTCTTTTGCTCCAAAATCAAGAAAAGCAATTTTTAATTTACCTTCAGGGTTGTGATTTTTTTTATTTAGTTGAATAGTGTAATCGGCAATCACATCATTTTCTTCTAATTTTTTATAATCATTTATTTCTTTAATAATTTCTTTTAAAGATTTTTTTCCAAGATTCTCTTTAGTGCAAATCATCACATTTTTTGGACCTTTATCTCTTATTAGAGAAGTTAGTGCCCTTGTATCAATATCCCAAAAAATAGAAGATTTTTGATCAATCACCCAATTTATAAAGTTTTCTGTAGATCTCCAATTAGATGAATCTGTCACTAATTCTTTAACTATTAGGCCAGACGCATGGATTTTCCAAGATTCATAATCGTCATTGTTTGTTCCTACAATACCTATCATAGGGAAAGTAAAAGTAATAAATTGTGATTTATAAGAGGGGTCAGTTAAAATTTCTTGATAACCGGTCATGCTGGTATTAAAGCAAATCTCAGATATTATTGATTCATGGTGAGAAAGAAGTTTGCCTTTAAAAATATGATTTTCGTCATAAATCAAAAATGCCTCTTGATAATTTTGAATTAGAGAATTATCAATTAGAGCCATGTTAAAACATGTGTATTAGTATATTATTAAAGGAGATTTTCAAATGAGTTTAGCTGAAAAAATTAATATTGATGTAAAAAATGCTCTAAAAGCGGGTGATAAAAAACTTTTAGCCGTATCTAGAAACGTTTTATCTGAGCTTAAAAACCTTTTAATAAGAGAGAATCTGCCTAGAGATATATCTGGTGTATCAGACGATTCTTTTCAAAAAGTTATTAAAATTATAGTTAAGCAAAAAAAGGAAACTAAGGAGTATTTAGTTCAAGTTAATGATCAAGAAAAAATTGACATTATTAACTACGATTTATTATATCTTGAGTCGTTTATGCCAAAATATTTAAGCGATAAAGAAACTGAGGATTTAATTAAAAAATATATTTCTGAAAATAATTTCGAAAAGAAAGATTTTGGTAAATTAATGGGTTTGTTAAAATCCAATCAAGGAAATGAAATTGATTTGTCAAAAGCGGCTAAGTTTGCTAATAGTTTGCTAAATTAGATAATGTCAAATGACACAGTAAGAGAAATTATAGATAGAATATCGATAGTAGAGATTATAGGTAAGCATATATCTCTTACAAAAAAAGGTTCAAATTTTTTTGGTTTAAGTCCATTTAAAAATGAGAAGACACCTTCATTTTCCGTAAGTGAAGAAAAAAAAATTTACAAATGTTTTAGTACTGGCGAGGGAGGTAACGTATTTGATTTTTTAATTAAAGTTAAAGGATACACTTTTAAAGAAGCTTTAAATGAACTAGCTGATAAATCTGGAGTCCAACTCCAATCCTATAAAGGAAGTCAGGATTATCAGAATATCTATGATATCAATGAGTTTGCAAAAAATTATTTTCACAAAGAGTTATTTAATAATAAAAGTCATTTAAATTATTATAAAAATATAAGAAAATTTAATGAAGAGAGTATTGATTTTTTTAAATTAGGATCTCTTTTAAATCAAAAAGATTTCACAAAAAATCTAATGAATAATTTTAGTGAAGATGAACTTCTCAAATCATCTATTCTTAAAAAAAATAATGCTAATTTATATTCTTTTTTTTCTAACAGGGTAATTATACCTATTTTCAGTAGTTCCAATAAAGTTTTTGGTTTTGGTGCCAGAACAACAGGCGACGACATGCCTAAATATATCAATAGCAGTGAAACTAAAGTCTTTAAGAAAAAAAATATTTTATTTAATGAAATGGCTATAACTAAAAATTTAGAAAAAAAAGTAATTATCACAGAAGGTTATTTCGATGTTATTAAAATGCATCAAAATAATATTAAAAATGTAGTAGCACCTCTTGGAACTTCTATTAATCATGAAAAAATTATAGAAATTGTAAAAAGAGGTTTTGAATGCATTATTTGTCTTGATGGTGATACCGCTGGAAGAAATTCAATGCTTAGGTTACTAGATAATTTAATTAAAGATAATAATTTTGAATTAGGCGTTAAATTTGTTTTATTACCTAAAGATGCTGATCCCGATCAATTAATAGACAACAATGAAATTAACTACCTTAAGGATACTTTAAAAAAACCCTTAACAATTGAAAAATTTATTGAAAAATATTTAGAAAAATTTTCATTAAGTGAAAACCTGGAAACTCAATACAAAGGAAAGAAATTTCTTAAGCAGTTAATAAATGACACAGCCAATAAAGACCTGAAAGATGTCCTAAAGTTCCATTTTAAAGATTTTCAAAGTATTAAAAGTAAGCCAAATACTTCAAATAATATTAATCTTGATATTAAAAATGACCTTAAGTCAAAATTTAGTGCAGGTGTTATTCTCGCATTTATTGAAAATTTAAAGGAGAGAGAGCAGATATACGATTTACTTTTAATATCAAATTTTGAAGGTATTTTTGAGGATATTAGATCTTTAATTACAAAAACTATACATTTCAATAAATCACCAGCAGATTTATTTGAATTACTTGATTTAAAGGGATTGAATTTTACAAAAAATCAACTATTTTCAAGAGAGATTCGCAGATTATGTAGATTTGCCAATTCCTCTTTTGAGGGTGATTTCTACCTAGAAGTTGAAAAAGCATTAGAATACATAAATAAGACAAAATCATAAATGAATAAAGTCAAAGAAAATAAAAAAAAATCACCAAAGTCCGATAAGTCTAAGGTGAGTAAAGCCTCCACACCTGCTAAAGAAAAAAAATTAAATAAATCTATAAGTGCTGATGATTTCCTATTAATTGAAAACGAAAAAAATTTAAGCGATCTAATATTAAAGGAATTCGATAAAGAGATATTAGTTAAATGTGAAATTTTTATAAAATCATTCAGCAGAATAGAAGATGTAATAATAACCACTAAAGATTTTTTAGAGTATTTAGAGAATATTGATGAAGATCTTCATAAGCTTTTAATTAAGTATGCAGCCACTGATTCTGATAGTGCTAAAGATTCTAAAAATGATGATTCTGAGGAAGAGGAAAAAGCCCCAAGCGTAAAAAGCGATGATCCGGTAAGAATGTACCTAAAAGAAATGGGTAATGTTGAACTATTGTCAAGAGAGGGTGAAATTGCTATTGCAAAAAGAATTGAATCTGGATTAGACAAAATGATGAATTCCATTTTGGAATGTCCTGCCTCCTTAGATATAATTAAAAGATGGGTTCAGGAAGTAAAGAATAATGAAATTAATCTTAGAGAAATTGTCGATTTTGATGAGTACTTTAATGAGGACAATGACCCTTATTCCAATTCATCAAAAAGAAAAGAAATCCAAAAAATTATAAATGATAAAAAGAAAGCCTTAGTTAAAGAAAAACAACAATTACTTAAAGACCAAGGTTTAGAAGTTGAAAAAGAAAAACTTGAGGAGACGACTTCTGAAGACTTAGAAAATGAAAGCTTTTCAATTTCTGTTATTGAGGATTTTTATAAACCTGAAATTCTAAAAAAATTAGATAGGGTTTTAGCTCTATCAGAAAATATAACAAAAATTAAAAAAAATAAAAATATTACTAAAATTGTAGATGTCAAATCTCTAAAAGATTTAACAAAATATCAAAATGAAATATTGGCATACTTTGTTGAGATTAAAATTAAGCCTCATAAGCTCGAAGAGATTATCCTTCATTTGTATTCAATAAATAAGGAAATTCAGTCAAAGGAACTCCTTATTCTTAATTACTCTAATCAAACTAAAATACCTAGAGATGTTTTTTTAAAGCATCATAGCCTAAAGGATAGTTATGCTATTTATCATAAGTTCATGTCTTCTTCAGACGATCGATTCAAAAATTTATTTGTAAAATATTCCGATCAAATAAAAGATGTTTATAAGGAAATATTGGATTTATCAAAAATTGCAAATCAAAACACTATAGAATTTAAAGAAAAAGTTAGAGAAATACAATCTGGTCAAAGAACTGCTAATCAAGCAAAAAAAGAAATGATTGAAGCTAATCTTAGACTAGTTATCTCTATTGCAAAAAAATATACAAATAGAGGTCTTCAGTTTTTAGATTTAATTCAAGAAGGCAACATCGGATTAATGAAAGCCGTAGATAAGTTTGAGTATAGAAGAGGCTATAAATTTTCTACTTACGCAACTTGGTGGATTAGGCAGGCTATAACTCGATCTATTGCAGATCAAGCAAGAACCATAAGGATACCAGTCCATATGATCGAAACTATAAATAAAATTGTAAGATCAAGCAGACAATTAATTCTTGAATTGGGAAGAGAACCTACACCTGAAGAGCTTTCAGTAAGATTAAAGATGCCTATTGAAAAAGTAAGGAAAGTTTTAAAAATAGCAAAAGAACCAGTAAGTCTTGAAACCCCTATAGGGGATGATGATGACAGTTTCTTAGGTGATTTCATTGAAGATAAAAATGCGGTAATTCCCGAAGAGGCTGTAATGCAGTTAAACTTAAGAGAAACTACTACTAAAATTCTATCCACCTTGACTCCTAGAGAGGAAAGGGTGTTAAGAATGAGATTTGGTATTGGAATGTCTTCTGATCACACTCTGGAAGAAGTTGGTCAACAATTTAGTGTTACTAGAGAGAGAATTAGGCAGATTGAAGCGAAAGCATTAAGAAAATTAAAGCATCCAATTAGATCTAAAAAACTTAAATCCTTTATGGATTCATAAGTATAATTTGCTTGAACTTCTGATTTTTGTAATCTATTTCTAATATACATTTTCTAACCCTTCCTTGTGGAAATTGTGAAAACAAGATCAGCATTTCTGATCGGTAGTAGCTAAAAGACAACAAGGGCCTGTAGTTCAGTTGGTTAGAACGCGGTGCTCATAACGCCGTTGTCGCAGGTTCGAGTCCTGCCGGGCCCACCAAA
>CAWUWX010000031.1:0-6091 GCA_963926395.1 uncultured Alphaproteobacteria bacterium | reverse complement strand
GTTCCCATATGATGGTGAAAAGAAATAGGCATTCCAAAATCACTACAAAACTCTGCAAATAAAGTTAATTTTTTTCCATAAATTTTAAAATCATCATCACTAAGTTTTCTTTTAGTATTTAAAGGCGCATGACGAACATTTTGTATTGTTCCAGCTGTTTCCCCATAGGCCATACAGGCAGCACCTAGTTCTTTAAATAAAACTAATTGGCCTAAAACTCTGTCTTTTTCTTCTTCTAAATCACTATCTAAAACTGTTCCGGAAAACCAACCTGAAGCAAGATTAAGTTTATGTTTTTTTAAGATAGGTCCTAATTCTTCAGGGGTAATTGGAAATTTACCACCTGTTTCAACACCAGAAAATCCAGAAATCTTAGATTCAGTTAAACAAGTTTCTAAAGTTGTTTCTCCTCCTAATTCAGGAAGATCGTCATTACTCCAAGCTATTGGAGCTATGCCTAATTTAGCCTTCATAATTATATACTCTTTCTTTGTATGTTTTTAATTCCATAATGAATTCTCATTTTTTTTAAATTTTTGCTCATCGTAATATTTTCCTACTGATAAATACCATACAAAATTATTATCAAAAAAGAATAAATATTTTAATGATTAGAAACTCTGCTATGTTATTCCTAATTTAGATAAGGGGATACAAATGATTAAATTAGCAGTATTAGGTTGTGGAAGAATAGGTCAAATGCATGCAAGAAATGTGAGTAACCACCCAGACTTTAGTTTAGCGGCAGTTTATGATGTAAATAAAGAGTTTGGTGAAAAGATTGCTAATGAATTGAATGTTCCCTTAGTCAGTGATGATAAAGAAATTTTTGAAGATAAAGATATTGACGCTGTCCTTATTGCTTCTCCTACAGATACCCATATTGAATTTATAGAAAAATCAGTTGCAACAAATAAACCTGTTTACTGTGAAAAACCAATTGATTTAGATATTTTAAAAGTAAATGAATGCGCTAAAAGACTCAAGGCTAATAAAGTTCCTATTCATTTAGGGTTTAATAGAAGATTTGATCCAGGTCATGTAGAGGCAAAAGAAGTTCTTAAATCTGGAGAGATTGGAGATCTCCATCAAGTTCTTATTACATCTCGTGATCCAGGGCTTCCAAGCTGGGAATATTATCAAGCAGCCGGGGGCCTCTTAAGAGATATGACGATTCATGATTTTGATATTTCAAGGTTTATGTTAGACGAAGATCCAATTAAAGTTTTTGCTATCACAAATGCTTTAATAGAACCGAAGTTAAAAACAGAATTAAATGATGCTGATACAGTAATGATCATTATGGAAACAGCTTCCGGAAAACAATGTCATATTAATAATTCCAGATCTTCTGCTTATGGATACGATCAAAGAATTGAACTAGTAGGTAATAAAGGCATGGTTTTAAGTGATAATAAAAAGATTAACAATGTCAGAAAATTTTCATCTAATGGTGAGACCACCTCTGTAGTAGAGCATTTTTTTTTAGAGAGATATTATGATGCATTCATGAATGGCCTTAGTTCTTTCGCCTCTTGTATTAAAAATAACACTGCTCCTGAAGTAGGATTTGAAGACGGAAGAAAAGCTCTACTTCTTGCTGAAGCAGCCTATGAGTCACTGAAAACTCATCAAATGATAAATGTAAATTATGATTGAAAATAAATTAAAAAAAAATTGGTCTAATAATAAAGCTACTTTAAATGGATGGCTCTCTATCCCTAATGCTTTTACTGCAGAAATTATGGCAGAACAAGGTTATGACAGTATAACGGTTGATGTTCAGCATGGTGTAATAGATTTTTCTGATTGCGTATCCATGCTTCAAGCAATGAGAGCTAGTGGAGTTGTTCCTATTTCAAGAGTTCCTTGGTTAGACCCTGCTATTATCATGAAAGTATTAGATGCTGGTTCTATGGGAGTGATTTGTCCTATGGTCAATACAAAATCACAAGCTGAAGAACTTGTATCTTACTGTAAATATCCCCCTCATGGGGTGAGAAGTTTTGGTCCAACAAGGGCAAATATTTCTTTAGGCGCTAATTATTGGAAAGAGGCAAATCAAAATATTGTTTGTTTAGCAATGATTGAAACGCAAGAAGCATACGATAATGTTGAGGAAATTGCTTCTACTCCCGGTTTAGACGGTCTCTATATCGGGCCAGCAGATTTAACTTTAGGACTTGGTAAAGGAAAACTTGCCCCTGGTTTTGATAGAGAAGAACCTGAAATGATTGAAGCTACAAAAAATATTTTAGCGGCTGCAAAAAAAAATAATAAGATTGCAGCTCTTCATTGTGGAACTCCTGAATATGCAGCTAAAGGTGTTCAGTGGGGATTTGATATGGTGACAATTAGTAATGATGTTAGGCTCTTAATATCAGCATCTTCTTCTAGTGTTAAAAAATTTAGAAATTTAATGAATGACGATAATACTGAAATTAAATCTAATAAAGATTCAAGCTCATACTAAAAAGTATTCCCTGTTTTAAATTATAACGTACTTAAGGTTTGTTTAATTCCTGATATTTGAACTTCTAAACTAAATAAATTTCCTGCATGAAAGTCGTTTGTATTTTTCTCTAAATGAAGAGGTGCCCCTAATGAAGTGATAAAGAGTTTTTTTAAATTACTTCCCCCAAGAGTAACGCAAGTAGGTGCTTGAGTAGGAGTATTGATTTTAGAAATTAATTTCCCTTTACTATTATAGCAAACTACACAACCACCTCTAACTCTTGCACTCCAATAATTACCTTCACTATCAACAGTTCCTCCATCCGGAAATCCTGGAGCAGAACCTTTATTAACAAATAAATTTAACTCCTTAAAATAATCAAAATTTTGTTGAATTTGAAACTGCCTAATTGTGTCAGTGGGACTATCTGCAAAATACATAATTTCTCCGCTAGGTGAAAAAGTAATTCCGTTAGAAACTGTGACTTTACTAAATAACACAGTTAATAGTCCATTTGGAGCAAGCCGATAAACGCTTCCCAGAGGTTTTCTTTTACTTCTATCAGAATTTTCATCAAAAGTGCCAAATACAATTCCTCCAAAAGGATCAACTTTCGCATCATTAATTCTTGTTTGGGGAATATCTATTTCAATATCATGAAGCTTTGTATAAGAAGTTAAATTTTGATTAGCGATGGATATATGATTGGGAAATCCAATGATAAATCCTGGCTCTTTTCTTGGAAGTATAAAACAGGCCCTATCAGGTAAATTAAATTTTTTACTATTTTTATTTTCATCAATACACCATATTTTTTTTCCTTCAATATCAGTCCACCATAATTGATTATCTCTTGGATCCCAGAAACAACTCTCACCAATTTCATTTTTACAATCTAAAACTAAATCTACTTTGGTGTCTAAAGTATTCATTTAAAAATTTTCTATAATAAGTTTGTCTTTAATTAAAATTAAAGAAATATATTTAAGATTTCCAGCCAGTAATATTTTTAACTTCAAGAAATTCGCTTAGCCCCCACTTACCACCTTCCCTACCATTACCAGATTGTCTATATCCTCCAAAAGGTGTTCCCACATCAGCATACTCTCCATTAATATATACAATTCCGGATCTTAGCTGTTTAGCTACACGGTGTGCTTTTTCCCTATCTTCAGTTTGAATATAATTGCCTAGTCCATATTCTGTACTATTAACAATCTCAATAGCTTCTTCTTCGGTATCAAAGGGAATGATAGATAATACAGGTCCAAATATTTCAGATTTTGAAATATTCATTTCGTTAGTCACATCAGTAAAGATGGTTGGTTTAATAAAATACCCTGTCTTTAGATCATCAGGTTTCTCGATTCCACCAGCTGCAAGTGTTGCTCCCTCTTTAATTCCACTTTGAATTAAATCAATAATTTTATTATATTGAATTTTTGAAACGACTGGACCAATATGATTTCCCTTATTAGAAGCTAAGCCCACTTTGATTGAATTAGCTTCTTCAACTGCCTCTTTGACTGCTTTTTCGTAAATTGTTCTTTCAATCAACATTCTAGTTGGAGCATCACAAGATTGACCAGAATTACTCATTACATTTCTCACTCCATCTCTGACGGCATTAGGATAAGAATCAGCAAAAACTATATTTCCACCCTTCCCTCCTAATTCTAAACATACTCTCTTAATAGTATCTGCAGCGTTTATAGAAATAAGTTTTCCAGCTCTAGTCGAACCAGTAAATGAAATCATATCAATATCTTGATGTCCTGATAGGTAAGTACCAACACCTTGACCATCACCATTAACTAAATTAAAAACTCCAGCTGGTAGATTAATTTCATCAATCATTTCTGCAAAAAGCATTGCTGAAATAGGTGAAATTTCTGAAGGTTTCAAAACCATTGTACATCCAGCAGCTAATGCAGGTATAACTTTTAAAGCAAGTTGATTCATAGGCCAATTCCAAGGTGTAATTAAACCACATACACCAATAGGCTCATAAATTATATGATTGTTAGAACTTGCATTAAAAGGCTCTTCGAAAGAAAATTGTTTAAGTTGATTTATAAAATCTTCAATATGATCTAAACCTGTTTGAGCTTGAACGGCTAATGACATATCAATAGGACATCCCATTTCAAAAGAAATAGCTTCGGCCATTTCATGAATTCTCTTTTGATAAACGGCATGAAGTTTTTCTAAGTAAAATATTTTTTCTTCTTTAGAAGTATTAGACCAAGAAGAGAAAGCATTTTTTGCAGATAAAACTGCTAAATTAGTATCTTCCATTCCTCCTAAAGAAATTACAGCAAATGCTTCTTCAGTAGATGGATCAATAACATTACAATGATTTGAAATAAATGGATCCGTCCATTTTCCATTGATATAGAATTTTTTCTTTTCAAGCATTGCTATAATAACTATATCAGATTTTTAATTACCTAATAATTGTAATCTAACTTAAATGTAAGTTTTAAAAATCTATATTTGATGAAGATTTACTTTCAGAAGAATATTCATCTTCAATGACTACAGTTGTTGAAGAATTACTATTGTCATTTGCGGAACTATTCTTAGCTTCATCTATTTCTTGAAACATTAAACTTGAGGAAGGGCTCCAAGCTTTTACAACTCCAATAATTTCTTGATTAGTGAGAGGGTGTGGTTCAGCCCAATCAATAACTTTTGTTATACCGCTAATTGCCAGCCCGCCAGTATCAAATGTAACACCTTTTTTGCTCTCGAAAGCGCCTTGATAGTCAATATGTTCTTCTGATCTAGTTAATTCATCGAGTGTTTGAGATTCAAAAATTGCTTTTGAAGCTGATACCATTTCTCCCATAAATTGAATAATATATTGATCAGCGTTGACTTCAGCTTTTTCAACAGCTCTTAATTTAGCACCAGTTGAACTTGAAGTAGCCTGAGAGTGGGCAAAACTTAACAAAACAGGATTCCCTTTTTCATCTTTATACATCTGGACTCCCTGTTTGGTTAATAAACCTTTGCCAATTTCTTGGATTGTTTGTTTTATTGATAAGCCTGTGTTCAAAGGATCACCATTTGGCGCCAAATCAGGATTGTTTTGAGATAGAGAGGCAGCTAATTGTAAAGTTTTTTCACTTATTGCTGCAGCAACACTAATAGTTCCATTGGTCTCACCGGGAGTAAAATCTTCAAACACCATTACGGTTTGAACTCCAGACACTAATCTGTTAGAGATAGTTTTAATATCTCTTTGATATTCAGAGCTTGAAAGTAATCTTTCAGCGTAATCTGCCGCTTCTTGTAACTTAGCTATTTTTTCTTCTTCTGCTAACTGACTTTCTTTTATAAGAGTTGGCTGCAATCCATTTGCTTCTAATGCATTATCAATTTTAGAAAGAAGGAGTAATTTGCCTTTACCTAAAATAGACTTGGCAGTTTCTAAATTAGGATTTTCTATGATCTCAGGTGAGGGAAAGTTACCTTCTTTACAATCAGATACTATTGATCCTGATAACTCAATTCCTAGTCTGTTTACTAAATTAGATTTAGCTTTTAAAAGAGCTTCATCATAAGCAATTCGTCTTGAATTGATAAAGTTAGGATCTTCTGGTTTTTGTTTAATAGTTGCTGTACCTACTT
>CAWUWX010000030.1:0-15330 GCA_963926395.1 uncultured Alphaproteobacteria bacterium | reverse complement strand
AAATGAAAAGTTAGAGCAACTTCGAATAAAAGATTTAAATAGAATAGGAGTCTCTTTGATTAATGAAAATATTTTAGGCGTTGATACAAAGGAAGATTTGATTAGAGTAAATCAAATATTAAAAAAATGACAAAAAAAATCTCATTTCAAGGAAAAGACGGAGCTTATAGTCATTTAGCAATTCAGGAAGTTTATGGAAACATTCGTCATGTTCCATGCAATACTTTTGAAAAAACAATTGAGTTAGCCGAATTAGGTAAAGTTGATTTAGCTATGATACCTATTGAAAATTCAGCTGCAGGAAGAGTTGCCGGAATACACCGCTTATTACCTAAATCAAAACTTCATATAATAGCTGAACATTTTCAAAGAGTTGAACATCATTTATTAATTCATCCTGATACTGATAGTAGTAAAATTAAAAAAGTGATTAGTCATGAACAGGCTTTAGCACAATGTAGTAATAAGATCCAAAACAACGGTTATGAAATATTAATTGGGGCGGATACTGCAGGTTCCGCAAAAAATATATCAGATTCTAGTATTTTGGATACTGCTGCAATCGCATCAAAACTCGCCGCAGATATATATTCCCTTAAAATTATCGATAATAGTTTTGCAAATACAATAAATAATATTACTCGTTTCTTTATCATGTCAAATGAACCAAATTCTTCTTATGATGAAAATAAAGAATATATCTCTGCATTTCTTTTTTCAGTTAAAAATACTCCCGGTTCTCTATTTAAAGTAATGGGAGGGTTTGCTACGAATAATGTCAATATGATCAAATTAGAAAGTTATAATTACGGCGAACAGTTCACTATTACTGAATTTTATTGCGAGATAGAAGGCCATCCTAATCAATCTAATACTAAACTTGCCCTAGATAACCTTAATCATTACTGCTCAAAAGTTAAGAATTTAGGTGTTTTTGAAAAATCTTCTTATAGATCAAGACAATAATTTTATTTTTTATAAAGAACTGTTATAAACTATGTTGAGAATTACATGGGCAAGCCTTCGCGCCAAGCCGGTCAGGTTCGAAAGAAAGCAGCCGTAACATGAAGTTTTGGGTCGTGTAATTCTCTTAGATAGTCTTAAATGAATAAAAAAAACTCAACAGTATTAGCTCTTAAATACAGGCCTAATGACTTTAAAGATCTTATAGGTCAGGAATACTTAGTTGAAACTGTGAAAAAATCTATTCAACTAGATAAAATCCCAAATGCTTATATTTTTACTGGAATAAGAGGTGTGGGCAAAACAACTACAGCAAGAATTGTTGCTAAGATGCTCAATTGTACAGTTTTTGATGATGATAAAAATCCTCTTCTAGATCAATGTGATCAAGCAAAAGCAATAGCTGAAGACCGTCATCCTGATGTATTAGAGATTGATGCAGCTTCAAATACAAGCGTTGATAACGCTAGAGAGATTATTGAAAATGTAAAGTACAGCCCAGTAATGGGGAAATATAAAGTCTATATAATTGATGAAGTTCATATGCTCTCTAAAAGCGCATTTAATGCTCTGCTAAAAACTTTAGAAGAACCACCTGAACATTCAAAGTTTATTTTTGCTACAACAGAAATTTCAAAAGTTCCTATTACTATTCTATCTCGATGTCAAAAATTTGATTTAAGAAGAATTAATAAATCAACAATGTTTGATTTTTTAAAAAAAATTATTGTCCTTGAGAGTATTGAAATTACCGATCAAGCCCTCTATATGATTATAAAAGCTGGAGATGGTTCGGTTAGAGATAGTTTAAGTATTCTAGATCAAGCAAATATTTTTAAAGCAGCTCAAAAAATTGAAGATCAAGATATAGTAAATATGCTTGGTTTCGCAAGACGATCTGACATATACGACCTAGCTTTACAAGTTACTGATAATCAAATGAATAAGTTATTGCTAGTTCTTCAGGACATGTATGACCGTGGAACCGAAACTAGTAAAGTTATACAAGAGCTAATGGAGGTAGTGAATTGGGCATTAAAAATAAAAATTAATCCACAATTACTTAATGATGATTTTTTATCTGATGAAGATAAAGCTTTTGCTAAAGCAGTTGAGCAAATAAATGAAGGTCAATTAAATATTTTTTGGCAAAGTTTAATGAAGGGATATGAAGAAATTAAAATTTCGCCAAATCCTCATTTAACCTTGGAGATGATTTTGCTCCGAAGTTGTTTTCTAATGCATGGAGATTCAGGCAAGATCCTAGACGAAAAAAAAAAGCCTAAAATAAATTTTCCAGAAGAAAAAAAAAATATTAAAATCGAAAAATTGGAAGTAATTCAAAAAAAAATAGAAAAAATATCAATACAAGAAAAAATAAAGCTTCATGAAGATTTTTTTCAATTTTATGGAAATGAATTCTCGCCATTAATGGCAAGTATTATTTTGGAAAATTGTGAAATAATTTTATTTGATAAAGAAGATAAAATATTAAAGATATCAGCTAATAAGAAAGATTTTCCTGGATATAGTGAGTTAAGCTCTAACCTTCAAGATATATATAAATTCTCATTTGAAGAATCTAATGACGTCATTTTACTACATGAGCTAAAAGAAATCCGTAAGCAAGAGCTCATTAAAAAAGAAATGGGATCAGATGAATTCAAAAAAGTTCTTGCTAAATTCCCTAATGCAAAGATATTAGACATAGAAGAAATCGAAAGGAAAAATAACAATGATGGGTAATATGGGCAATATGATGAAAAAAGTCCAAGAAATGCAAAGTAAAATGCAGGAAGTTCAAAAGGAATTAGAAAGTAAAACAGTAGAAGCTAATGCCGGAGGTGGAATGGTTTCGCTTGTTATGAATGGCAAACAACAAGTCCAATCAATTAATATTGATCCTAGTCTCTTAAATGAGGATGAGAAAGAAGTCTTAGAGGATTTAATTAAAGCCGCATTAAACCAGGCTAAAGAAAAAGTTGATGAAATGTCAGCTGAAGAAATGAAAAAAGTTACAGGCGGATTACCGCTCCCTCCAGGTATGAAATTACCTTTTTAATTTGGCACAAGACGAGTTACAAAAATTAATTAATCTAATAGCAAGATTGCCAGGTATTGGTAATAAATCAGCACAAAGAATTGCTCTTTATTTAATAAAAAATAAGCAGGATTTAATGATGCCACTTAGTGAAAGTATAGAGTTAACAGCTGCATCAATTAAAAAATGTAATACTTGTGGAATTTTAGACACCCAAGAGCCTTGCAAGATTTGTTCTAATCCAGACCGTCTTTCCAATATTGTATGTATAGTTGAAGATATGGCAGATGTTTGGGCTTTTGAAAGATCTGGTTTTTTCAAAGGTCATTACCATGTAGTGGGAGGATTATTATCAGCAGCCAAAGGTTTTAGTGAGCAGGACTTAAAATTAAATAAAATAAAGGAGCGTTTAGAAAGAAATAATGTTGATGAAATAATTTTAGCTTTAAGCGCCACAATTGAAGGTCAAACGACAGCACTTGTTATTAAAGATTATTTTGAATCTTTAAAAATCAAGATAACACAGTTGGCTTATGGAGTTCCGATTGGCAGTGAAATACATTATCTTGACGACAACACTTTGGGCGCAGCATTAGAATCAAGAAAAAATTTTTAGTTACTAAGAATATTCAAAGTATGATTTGAAAAACTGCAAGATTTTTTACTAACTAAATCTACATTTAAATTTAATATATTGTAATCAGCAACGATATCCTCTTTTTCGTTTAACATAGATAAATCTAAAATTAATTTTTTACCTTTTATAAACATTTTATTAGCATAAATTTTGAAATTTTCATTCAAGGCAATTTCTTTTCTATAGTTAATTTTGCAGGTTATAACAAAGATACCTTTTTTTTCTTCGACTGCATATCTATGCCCAAGATTTAATAATTCTAAAATATAATCTGAAGATTCTTCAAAGCATTGAACGTAATAGGCCATATTCATGTGGTTATTATAGTCAATCCAGTTTTCTATAACTTTACCTTCAGAAACTAATAAAGGGAGCTTTATCTCTTGATTATTAACTAATTTAGACTCTAAATGATCAAAAATTTTGACTTTACTGTTATTCATCGTATAAGAATTTAACATAATATTAATTAAAATGCTTAAAATAGTTTTAGCCCCAGATCCAGTCCTGAGAATAGTTTGCGATCCACTTGCGCAAGTTGATAGCCACCATCAGAAACTAATAAAAGAAATGTTTGAAACTATGTATGAAGCAAATGGAGTGGGTCTTGCTGCACCACAAGTAGGAATTAATAAAAGAATTTTTATTATTGATGCTGGAGCAAGAGAAGAAATTAAAAATCCTATAGCAATGATTAATCCTATAATAACAAATCTAAAAAAAACGACATCTATTTATGAGGAAGGCTGTCTATCTTTCCCTAGTCACTATGCTGAATTAGAAAGACCAGATGAAATAACAGTAGAATACGTAGATGAAAATAATAAAAAACAAAAGCTAGTTACCAAAGATTTTACTTCTCGAGTGATACAGCATGAATTAGATCATATTAATGGAATCTTATTTATTGATCATCTAAGTCGACTAAAAAGAGATGTTATTATTAGAAAAATGAAAAAATATAAAAAAGAAATAAATAAGAGTGATGAAAAATAAAAAAATAGTATTTTTTGGTACGCCGGATTTTAGCCTACCACCATTAAAAACTTTATACCTCGGTGGCTATGAGGTGGTAGGTGTTTATACACAAGAACCTAAAAAAAAATCAAGAGGAATGAAATCTAAAATAACACCTGTCCATGAATGGGCAAGTTCTCAGCTTTTACCTGTTTTTACTCCTAAATTAATTGACTCAAATAGTTTGGAAGAATTTAAATCATTAAAACCAGATATTGCTATACTCTTTGCATTTGGAAAAATTATTCCTCAAGCTTGGCTAGATGTACCTCTGTTTGGCTTTATCAATATTCATGCTTCTTTATTGCCAAAATGGAGAGGGGCGGCGCCTATTCAAAGATCAATAGAAAATAATGATTCTAAAACGGGAATTACTATTATGAAAATGAATAATAAACTTGATGAGGGGCCCATTTTAAAAACTAAAGAAATTGAAATAGATCCACTTATGAATGGAGAAGATTTAATTAATATTATAAGTGTGGAGTCTTGCTCGCTTTTATATGAAGTTTTAAAAAATTATTTTAAAGGAGAAATTTTTTTAATAGATCAAGATGCCAGTAAGGCTAGCTATGCTCATAAAATTAGCAAAGATGAGTGCCAGATTAATTGGTCAGAAACTAATCATATTATTAACCAAAAAATTAAAGCTTTTTATCCTTATCCTGCAATGTGGTTTAGTTTTGAGGGGAAGAGATATAAAATCTTAAAAGCTAAAATTACTGAAAAGACAGGAGAAATAGGAGTAATTATTGATAATGAACTTACAATTGCTTGCGGTCAGGGCAGCATTCAAATTGATGAAATTCAAGTTGAGGGAAAATCAAAAATGAATTCTAAAGACTTCATTTTAGGTTATAAAAATTTCCAAATTGGAAAAAGTGTAAATGCCTAATTTCAAAATTCTAATTGAGTATGATGGGTTTAATTATAGTGGTTGGCAAAGTCAAATAAATGCAGTTTCTGTCCAAGGACAAATCGAAAAAGCCATACATGCATTCTCGGGAGAAAAAACCATAATTTATGGTGCGGGCAGGACTGATGCAGGCGTTCATGCATTGGCTCAATGTGCAAATTTTAAAATTAATAATAAAACAGATTTATATCAAATTCTTCATGGTATTAATTTCCATTTATCTAAAGAGAGTATTAAAATTATTGATGTAGAAAAAGTATCAGATGATTTTCATGCAAGGCATAACGCTCATCATAAAACATATTTATATAAGATATTAAATCGTCCAGTACCTTCAGCTATAGATTTTAGACATTCCCTTCACGTCAATAAAAAAATAAATTTGGCTTTAATGCAAAAAGGGGCAGAGACATTAATTGGAACGCATGATTTTTCAAGTTTTAGGGCAAGTGGATGTCAGGCAAAAACCCCAATTAAAACAGTTGATAAAATTCATATTACTACGAATGGAGATATGATAAGTTTAGAATTTGAAGCAAAGTCTTTTCTTTATCAGCAAATAAGAATTATGGTAGGTTGTTTAATCGATATAGGACTAGAAAAACAAAAATATGAATGGATTAATGAATTATTTAGAAAAAAAGATAGAAAATTATCCGGCCAAACAGCTCTACCTAAAGGTTTATTTTTAAAGAAAGTTTCATATTGAAGATATTAATAGCTACACAATGCTTCCCACCTAATATGGGGGGGATAGAACATGTTATGGGAAATATTGCTATCCAGGCTTCTAAGTTAAAGCATACAGTTTATGTAGTTTCAGATAAAAGTGATGACCCTTCAGATGAATTTGATAAAAAACATGAATATATCATTTTTAGATTTGGTCAAATCAAGTATTTTAGAAAGCTTAAAAAAGCTAATTATATTAATCATTTATTAGCAACAGACAATTTTGATCAAATCTATTTTGATAGTTGGAAATCTTTGGAGCATATCAATACTAAATATCAGTCTGAAAAATTTATTTGTTTAGTGCACGGCAATGAAATTCTTAAAGATAAAAATAGAGATAGAATAGTTAAAAATATCTCAAAATCTAATACTGTAATTTTCAATTCTCACTCAACTCAATTATTATATAATAAAAAATTTGTAAATTCTAAAATTATAAAATCAAATATAATCTACCCTGCTTTTATTGATGAAATTAAAAAACCTGACATGAGTAAAAAAAAATATGATTTTTGTACCATAGCTCGTTTAGAAAAAAGAAAAGGACACCAGTTAATTCTACAGGCATTAAAAAAATTAAAAGATATTGATAATTTAGTATGCAGTTATGCAATTTTAGGACGAGGCGATGAGTTAAGCCAGCTTAAAAGCCAAGTAATGAAATATTCATTGCAAAATCAGGTGTTCTTTTTAGATGGATTAGATCGAAATCAAGTATTAATAGATTCTAAAATTCATGTCATGCCTACATTTTTAGAAGGAAATAGCATTGAAGGTTTTGGTATTTCTAATGTTGAGGCTGCAGCATATGGCCTACCCTGTATCGTATCAACCAGTGGAGGAACTCCTGAATCAATAATTCAAAATCAAACAGGATTCATAGTAAAAGAAAAAAATGTAGACGATCTTTATAAAGCAATGAAAGATTTAATTATGAATAAAAATCAATATGAAAGATTTAGTTCTGAATCGTTAATATTTGCTAAAGGTTTCCTAAAAGAAAAAAAAATAATTGAGTATTTAAATAGTCTTTAATATCTCTTCATAACTTGTTTCTGAAAGTCCGGTTTCATCAATAATAATTTTTCTAATAATTAAATCATCTACTCTTATTACACATCTTTTGAACCTTAAGCCCATTAAATTATGATTAAAATTTTTAAGCAATTTAGTCTCTTTAGCCAATTCACCATTACCATCCGAGAGAAAAATAATACTATTAGATTTTAAAGAAATAGACCACTGCTGCATTACATAGGGATCATTGACACTAATACAGTAAATTTCATCAATATTTTTTTCTTTTTTCAAAATATCATAATTTTTTATAAAAGGAGGAAGATGTTTGTTATGACAAGTAGAAGTATAAGCTCCCGGTACACAAATCATTAGAACATCTTTATTTTTAAGATTTTGATGTAAGCTAAAATCATCAATTATTTTTTCCGAAGAGCTTCTTAAAAGTATATCCGGAAGGATATCTCCAACATCCATTAGTTAAAGAAATTTTCTAATGTTTTATAATAAATTTTTTCTGTTGTTCTTAGATCTTCAACAGATACACACTCGTCCACCTTATGAAGTGTTTTATTGATAGTACCAAATTCAAATACAGGACATATTCTTTGCATGAATCTCGCATCGGAAGTTCCGCCACCAGTATCTTGTTTTGCATCTATGCCCGTAACTTCTTTAATGGCTTTAACGCAGTCTTTTGTGAATGGTGAATCAAAGCTATGAAAGGGTAGACCTCTAAAAATTAAATTTGTTTTATGATTAAAGCCATTGTCTTCACAAATTCTACTTACATTCTCATTAATAAATTTTTCAATACTTTCCGCATTCCACAAATCATTAAAACGCATATCTGCAACCACTTTTAATCTTTCAGGTATTACATTTTTTGCCTTATTATTGAGTTCTATTTGAGTAAATTGAATACTGGATTTTTCAAAAAAATCATTCCCCTCATCCAATTTATAATTATCAAAAAAATCAATTATTTTAGAAACTCCATGCAAAGGATTTTTTGCTAACTGTGGATAAGCAGCATGCCCTTGCTTACCAATGACTTCAATATGAACATCAACAGCACCTTTACGCCCGACTTTAATTTGATCGCCTAAGATTTTCTCTGAAGATGATTCAGTGGCAATAGAACCATCAATTCTAATACCTTGAGCAGATATCCAATCAACTACTTTATCAACACCATTAATTGAATCAGCTTCTTCATCGCCGGTTATTATAAAACTAATAGTTCCATTAAAATCTTTATTATTTTTTATAAAATTAAAAACACTAATTATACTTGCAGCGGTACATCCCTTCATATCTTCAGAACCTCTTCCGTATAGATAACCATCTTTTATAATTGGGTTAAACGGATTCTCAGTCCAATCTTCTATGTTTCCAGGAGGCACAACATCTACATGACATGCAAAATTGAAATGTTTAGCATTTGAACCTGCATTAGACATTCCATAAGTAGCAAACAAATTAATTACTTCATAACTTCCATTGCCATTAAAATTTAATTGTTTTGTTTCAAAGCCATGTTCTTTAAATAACTTTATAAGAAAATCAAAAATATCTTGTTTTGCAGGCGTTATAGATTCAAAAGCTATAAGCTTTTTTGCCAGTTCGATTGTATCATTCATTTTAATCTCTTAATAATTCGTTTACTGAAGTTTTTGATCTTGTTCTTTCATCAACAATTTTAACAATGACGGCACAATAAAGTGAAATATTTCCTTTTGATGAAGGCATACTGCCTGGAACTACTACAGAGTAGGGGGGCACTTTACCCATAAAAATTTCTCCAGTATCTCTATTAATAATTTTTGTTGATGCTCCTATAAAAACACCCATTGAAAGAACTGAACCTTCTCCAACTATAACTCCTTCAGCCACTTCTGAACGAGCGCCAATAAAACAATTATCTTCAATAATAACCGGATTTGCTTGAAGCGGTTCTAGCACTCCACCTATACCAGCACCACCAGATATATGACAATTTTTCCCAATCTGAGCACATGAGCCTACTGTAGACCAAGTATCAATCATTGTCCCTTCGTCAACATAAGCTCCTAGATTTACAAAGCAGGGCATTAAAACCGCACTCTTAGCAATAAAAGCAGATCTTCTGACGATACAATTAGGAACAGCTCTAAATCCAGCACTTTTAAATTCAGACTCTCCCCAACCTTCAAATTTTGAGGGAACTTTATCCCACCAATAAGTATCGCTTGATCCAAATGAAGGACCACCTTTAATCAGACTCATATCTTTTGTTTTGAAACTTAGTAATATGGCTTTTTTAATCCATTGATTAACATGCCATTCGCCATTATTTTTTTCACAAACCCGAATAGAACCACTATCTAATTGATTTAATACAGAGTTGACGGCCTCTTGAGCTTTAGGATCCTCTAAAAAATTAATAGTATCCTTTTGATCCCAAAGATTTTCAATTATTTGTTGGTTACTCATATTTATCTTATTGTACTTTATTTAAAAAATTTTCCAATTGATCTGTTGTATGGTCAATGTATTTTTTTTCTTCCATTATTTTTTGTATATCACTTTGAATCTTTATATCTCTATTGAGATTATATTCTAAATTGTTCGTTATCCATACAGTGGTCCATCCAAGTTCATGAGGACACTTTAGATTGATATGTAAATCTTCAAACATTGCAGTTTCATTATTTGGGAGATTAAACTTTTTCTGAAATGCATCATAAATAGGCTTATGGGGTTTTGGCTGATAATCACTTTCCGAAATATCAAAGCAACCATCAAACACATCATTCATTTTTAATTTATCGAGAACCTTTTCAGCATGACCGTAGTTTGCATTTGTAAATATGTATTTCTTTCCTTTTAGATTTTTAATAGTTTTAGCAAGTCCTTCATTAGGAGAGACGACCTCATAATTAATTTGATGGACATAATCCAAATATTCATTGGGATTGATTTGATGTTCAGACATCAGTCCTCTTAACGTTGTTCCATATTTATGATAATATTTTGTTCTAAGGGTCTGAGCCGATCCTGAGTCTATTCCTAGTTTTTCTTCTATGAATTTACCCATCAGGATATGTACTTTATCAAATAGTCCGCACTCTGCTTTATATAGTGTGTTGTCGAGGTCAAAAACCCAGTTTTTAATATGATTCATCGGGATATAAACTAATTCTTCTTAGCTTAAAAAGAAAGAAAATAAATTTAAATCTGTAGTAGATTATAAATTACTTTTTGAACTTCAAATATACCTTCATTATTTTTGGAACTGATAGTAAAGTTTTCATAATAAGATTTTAATTTTTCAGTATCTGCAGAAGTTTCTTTCACTTTTTTATCTTTTTTTGTAAAAACAATTATAATTCTCTCTTTAATTGCAGTCATGTATTCTAACATTTCTAAATCTATATCTTTAACGCCGAGTGTATTATCAATAAGAATAAATAACTGCTTTAGGTTTGTTCTTGAAGTTAAGTAATTTGAAACGAGTTGTGAAATTTCACCTGCTTCTTTTTTAGAAACTTTAGCATAACCATAGCCCGGAAGATCAACTACCATTAACTTATCAGCGTGATTAAAAAAATTCACTTGTCTTGTTTTACCTGGCGTATTACTTGTCAGTGCGATTTTTTTAGCAAATAAAGCATTAATCAAACTAGATTTTCCTACATTAGATCTTCCTATAAATGCAATTTCAGGAAAAGCTATATTGGGGTATTGAGCTTTTTGAACGGCACTTAGTACAAAGTTAGTTGGCTGTTTAAAAAAACTAGCAACATTATTCATTAGCTTGTTTTATTTACTTGTCTTTGTATTACGTATTGCTGAGCCATTGAAAGAACATTATTTGTTGTCCAGTAAATAACTAATCCAGCAGCAAAACCGCCCAGGACAAAAGTAAAGACAAGAGGAAGGAACATAAATATTTTTGCTTGAACTTTATCAACTGGTTGAGGATTTAATTTCTGTTGAAGGAACATGGATAATCCCATTAATATTGGCCATACACCTATATTGATCATTAGAAGTATGCCTCCAATGATAGGTACAGCCCCAACATCATAATCAAATAACCCAAAAGCTGTCAATAATCCCAGTGGATCTGGTGCTGATAAATCATGAATCCATCCTATAAAAGGAGCGTGTCGCATTTCAATTGTTACAAACAGCACTTTATATAAAGCAAAGAAAACTGGAATTTGTAATAATATTGGAAGGCAACCGGCTATAGGATTAGCTTTCTCTTTTTTATAAAGAGCCATCATTTCTTTTTGTAATCCAGCCTTGTCGTCCCCGTATTGTTCTTTTAATCTTTTCATTTCAGGCGCTAATTTTTTCATTTTAGCCATTGACTTAAATGATTGTTGCGCAAGAGGAAAAAAACAAATTCTCATCAATAAAGTAAATAGCATAATTGCGTAACCGAAGTTCCCAACATACCCATAAATAAATTGTAATACGTTAAAAATAGGTTTTGTTAAAAAATAAAGCCAACCAAAATCAACGGAACGGTCAAATTCTTTAATCTCGTATTCTTCCATATATCCATCAATAACTTTTACAATTTTAGGACCTGCAAATAATTTAAAGTTGTGAGAAATCTGACTATTGCTAGCAACGCTAATTTTTGTGCCTACTATATTTGTTTGATAAGTATCTTGACCAAATTCATAGCTATAAGTTTGTGTAATTTTTTCGTTTTGTAATGGAATAATGGCAGTTTGCCAATATTTATCAGTAATACCAATCCAGCCGCCTTCACTAGAAAATTTAATTTTTTGATCATCTCTCAAATCTTCGTAGCTATATTCTTTTAATACGCTATCTGTAATTGATATTGGGCCTTCGTGAAGAATAAAGAATTTTTGCATCTCTGGCTCTCCTTTTCTATTTGAAGAACCATAAGGGTAAGCCTCAAACATTAAGCCTGATTGATTAATAATCTTTTGCTCCACATTAAATAAATAATTTTCATCTAATGAAATAGACTTTTCAAATGTAATATTTTGATCACTTGTCCAAGATAAAGTGACAGAGTTTGTTCCATTGAGAGAATTTCTGTTTGCAGACCATATGGAATCTGAATTAGGAAAATTTATATTTTTGTCATTAGAAGCCCAGCCCGTATCAAGATAGTAGGCGTCTTCTGATCCAACAGGATTTAAAAAGCTAATTTTAGCAGAATTAATATCTAGAAATTCTCTATAATCTAAAAGGACCAAATCATCAATTATGGCACCTGTAAGATTTATAGAGCCTGCAATTTTTCCATTATTAAAAGAAATTCTTTCAGAATTTAATAAAACTTTTTCTTTATTTTCAAAATTTATAGTTGGGACTGAATTTGAAATAAGATCAACACCTGTATCAACATTTTTATTAGTAGTGGTGTTTTCAACCGGTGCTTCTGGAGGCATCAAGAATTGAAATCCAAAAATAATTGCCATTGATATTGCTATTGCTAAAAATAAATTTTTTTGATTTTCCATTTACTACTTTCTTTTTATAACAGGGTCATAGCCATGACTGCCTAGGGGGTTACATTTTAGAATTCTAATAATTGCTTTGAAGCTACCTCTAATAGGACCAAGAGTTTTAATCGCCTCTATGGCATATTCGCTACATGTAGGAAGGTGACGGCAGGTTTTAGGTAGCATTGGAGATATAAATAATTGATATGCTTTAATAAAAGATAAAAGAATAGCTATAATTATTTTATTTATGTGTCCCATTTGCTTTATTAAAGAATTTATCAATATCACTTTTTAAATCAATAAATGCTAGATCTAAAACATTTTTTTTTAAAATTAATACTAATTTGAGGTTTTTTGTTGATTTTAATACCAATGAAGCTCGAATTGCCTCACGAACTCTTCTTTTAGTATGGTTTCTTATGACTGCGTTTCCTACCCTTTTACTAACAACGATACCGTAAGTATTCTCTGAAATTTCTTCATCTACAAGAAAGTAACCATTAAAGCATCGCGATGGGTAAAATTTTCCGGATTTTTTAACTTTTTGAAATTCGGATGATTTATTTAGAGTGGGTAGTCTCAAAAATTAAGCAGAAAGTTTTGCTCTGCCTTTAGCTCTTCTTGCATTAATCACTCTTCTTCCGCCTACGGTTGACATTCTTGAGCGAAATCCATGGCGTCTTTTTCTGACTAATTGGCTTGGCTGATAAGTTCTTTTCATGATTTTGTACTTTCTTTAAAAAATAGTTTTTACATTTAACAATTATTGATATTAAGTCAACCAATATTATCAAATATGCTCATAATTAAAGATATAAAAAATTTAAAAGACTATATTAATCAATATAAGTCGGAAAATCAATCAATTGGACTAGTTCCTACTATGGGAGCTCTCCATGATGGTCATGGTGCATTAATTAAATCTTCAAAAGAACACAACCAAAAAACTATTGTTAGTATATTCATAAATCCTAAACAATTTAATAACAAAGAAGATCTCTCTACATACCCAATCAATAAAGGAAATGACTATGACTATGGAATTGCCAATAACGTAGACGTTATTTTTGAACCAAATGAAATTGAAATATATCCAGATAATTTTAAATCAACGAAGAATATTTTTTATAATAATATTTTATGTGATGTTCATAGACCTCATCATTTTGATGGAGTAATTACAATAGTTAGTGAATTGCTGAAGATAGTCTCTCCAAATAAAATTTATTTTGGATTAAAAGATTATCAACAGTTTAAAATAATAGAAAAATTAATCGAAAAAGAATTTTCTCAAATAGAAATTTATGGTATTGAGACTTATAGAGATGAAAATGGTTTAGCTCTTTCCTCGAGAAATAAACTAATTAATCAGCCCAATAAAGAAATTTATAAAAATTTTATAAATTCTATCAATGAATTTGTTTTATCTTTGAACCCTGATACTAAAATTAAAGATGCAAATGAATTAGTAGAAAAATTTCTTCAAGAAAATTCTTACGAAATAAAAAATTTTGAATATCATGAGTTTCGATCTTTAGAAGTTTTATCTCTAGAAGGCCAAATTAAAAACTCAAGATTATTTCTGGCTTTTTACATTCATGCCACAAGATTAATTGATAATATTAAAATTTAATTTAAAAACATTTGGTCGCACTAATAAATATTTTTTAATATTTAAAAAATTATTTTTTATTTTTTATGCTTTAAAATAAGCTTAGTAAGTCAATAACTTGGTATAATTAATACAATATACCAAATTTTTTTTTTCGTATTTTTTTAATAAAGTTCTATTAAAATTTAAATGATGAATAACATAAAGGAGATTTTTTAAATGAGAAACTTTACCCTAAAATTAAGCAAGTCATATAACTTTGAAATTAAAGTTGAGGCTAATTCTATTCAAGAAGCAAAAAAAATTGTTCAAGATGCGCCTTTAGAAAAAGTTATAACTGGTTGTAATTTTGATGAACCGCAGCTCGTCATTAATGATATTGTTTGTAATGACCTGGACCCTAGATTTTATACGGATGATAATAAGTTAAGATAATTTTTTTTGGCGGTCCTGTAAGGATTCGAACCCTAAACGTCTGATCCGTAGTCAGAAGTGATATCCATTTCACCACAGAACCTATTGAAAAACTTATCGTTTTTGTCACTAAAAATCATCAAAATAAAAGTGTACGAAAAAGTGTACGAAAAATGAGTTTTAGAAAACAATTTAGGTCTTTATTTGGACTTTTATATAAGTCTTAAAAATACTAAAATTAATCATGAAAACCCTTCTCACTTTGTTCTTTCTATTTCTATCTACTTCAGTTTTTGCTAATGAATGTATTAGTGGCGATTGCGTCAATGGTTATGGTACTTATGTTTGGGACAGTGGAGAATTTAAAGGTGATAAGTACGTTGGAGAAAATAAAAATAATTTAGCGGATGGACAAGGAACTTACACCTATGCCAGTGGAGACAAATACGTTGGAGAATTTAAAAATAATGTATTTGAAGGACTAGGAACTTATAC
>CAWUWX010000029.1:0-29861 GCA_963926395.1 uncultured Alphaproteobacteria bacterium | reverse complement strand
TTTTTTTAGTATGAATTTCATACTTATAGATATTTAATGTGTATATATTGTATCAAGATTATTTATCTCCTATAATTAATTATTAAGTGGAGTAGGAGGAATACTACATGAACTATGCTACGCCAATATTAAAAATTAATAAGTTAATCAACGAATTTCAAAACTGCCATAATACGTCTGGAGCTCTCTCTTTTTTTAGAAATTCTCCAGAAGGATACTACATGTATTTGCTTGTTATGAATTCACATTATAATGAAGATCCTATTTGTGTAGAAACTTTAATTAATTTAGTTTGTCCTAAATTTTGCTCAAGGCAGACAGTTAAAAATATAATCTCTACAGCTCTTGAATTTGATTTTTTAAAAAAGACTATTGATGAAAAAGATCATCGTAGAAAACTATTTGTTCCATCGCAAGAAACTATAGACGAGTTTGAAATTTGGATTAATCAATCTTTAGATAATTTATAAATTTTATTAATTATACTTATGAAACTTGTATTTTCTGCTTACTCCACATTTCTGCATATTTACCTTTAAGTTCTAATAATTCTTGATGGTTACCTTGTTCAATAATTCTCCCCTGATCAAGAACAATAATATTATGTGCATCAGCTGCCGTTGATAATCTATGAGCTATCACTAAGGTTGTTTTATTTTTAGAAATTAATTCTAAGTTTTTTTGTATTTCTTTTTCTGTTGTTGAGTCGAGAGCGGATGTAGCCTCATCAAAGAAAAAGATAAAAGGTTTTTTAAGAATTGCTCGTGCTATAGCAACTCGTTGTTTTTCACCACCAGACAATTTCAAACCTCTTTCTCCTACTAAAGTATTATAACCATCAGGTAATTCCTGAATAAAATCATGTATATCTGCGCTGCGAGCTGCTGCATAAATTTCTTTTTCGCTCGCTTGAGGATCTCCATATAAAATATTGTAGTAAATAGTTTCATTAAATAAGACCGTATCCTGAGGGACCACTCCTATAATTTTTCTTAACGATTGCTGAGAGATATCTTTAATATTTTGATCATTGACATAAATTGACCCAGACTTAGGATTATAAAATCTAAATAACAGTCTGCTAATTGTTGATTTTCCAGCACCTGTTGGTCCTACAATCGCAACTTTTTTCCCGTTAGGTACTTCGAAGGATATATCTTTAATAATAGTTCTACGCACATCATAATCAAAACTAACGTTATCAAATCTAATACTAGCATTTTCAGTGTCCTTTAGATTTGTATCTTGATTATTTTCATAAGGTTTCTCCCCCCATAGACTAAAAAGATTTTCCATATCAGTAAGAGATTGACGAATATTACGATAAACAGTTCCAAAAAAATTTAACGGTTGATAGAGTTGAAACATATAAGCATTGATAACAACAAAACCACCGATCGATATAATTCCCTCTTTAATATCAAACACAGACATTCCTAACATTAATGTAATACCGGTCATGATGATTAACGTTTGGGCGATATTTAAATAGCTTAAAGAAAATTCATTTTCAACAGCAGCTACTTCATATTCTTTTAAGGAATCATTGAGACGATTAAATTCGTGCTCTTCATTATTAAAGTATTTGACTGTTTCATAGTTGAGTAAACTATCGACTAGTTTAGAGCTAACCATATTGTCGGATTCATTCATTCTACGTCTAAATTTTAATCTCCATTGTGTAATCATAAATGTAAGAACGACATAGATTGAAATTGTAACAACGGTAACGACAGCATACTTCAGTCCATAGAGAGTCAAAAGAATTCCTGCCACAAAGACAATTTCAATTAATGTAGGGATGACATTAAAAAGAACATAGTTCATGAGGAAATCGATACCCTTTGTTCCTCGATCGATAAATTTACTTAATGCTCCTGTTTTGCGGTTTAGATGAAATTGAAGTGAAAGAGAGTGAAGATGTTTAAAGGTATTAAGTGTTAGCTGTCGAATTGCATGCTGAGAAACTTTGGAGAATACTGCGTTTCTAAGTTCTCCAAAAAGTTTTGTAGCCACTCTCGCAAGTCCGTAGGCAACAATCAAAGACAAGGGAACAAGCGTATACATATTGAGTCCTTGACTTAGTTCGGTTAATGAATCTACAGCGCGACCTAGAATAGGGGGCGATATCAGGTTAGTAGCTTTTGACAATACCAGACATAAGATAGCTAAAATCACTCTAATTTTTAAAGAAAGCTTATTTTTGGGCCATAGAAAAGGCGCTAATAAGTTAATAGTTTTTTTAAGAATGGATTGTTCTTTCATAATAATAATATGGGCACGAAATTATTTTATATAATAAGTCAAAGTGTCTAATTTAGCTTTAAATTTAAAATTTGCTATTCAAGTTTAAAGGAATAACATTTTTCATCTGTTAGAGCTCTTTGTACAATCTTTTATTATTTATTTTGTAGTGGTAGATCCATTAGGAAATGCGCCAATCTTCTTAAGTTTAACTCAGTCTCAGAATAAAAAAGAAAAAATTCAAACTGCAATTGAAGGCGTCTTGATTGCTACGGTAATTCTCATTATATTTTCGCTCATTGGCAATTTACTCCTTTCTTATCTAAATATTTCTTTACCTGCTTTTAGGATAGCTGGTGGAATTATACTTTTTTTGATCTCTTTAGAGATGTTATTTAATAAAAGACAACAAAGAAAAGAATCCATCGTCATCGATGCTAATGAAAAAGTGTCAATATTCCCTTTAGCTATTCCTATTCTAGCGGGTCCTGCCGCCATTACTTCTGTTATAGTTATTGCAAGTGATATTGGTTATAATTTTTTTAATCAATTAGTTAGTATTGCAGCTCTTTTAGGGATCATGTTACTTACATTAATTGTTTTTTTAATTGTCTCTAAGTCCGGAGACTTTATTAATAAAAAAATCATTAATGTTTTTTCAAGAGTCATTGCTATTATTTTAGCGGCACTATCCGTACAGTATATCATGGATGGAATTCTTGAGTTGACTCTCAGAGTTTAGAAATAAGATATGTGTATATAATTTTTAATTACATGTTTTTGACTTATAGCCAAGTAGGTATGGGAAGTTTTCTAGCTTGAAGAAATTCTTTATTGTACATTTTACTGTAATATTTACTGGCATCATCACATAAAATAGTCACAATATTTTTTCCAGGTCCCATTTCTTTTGCCATTTGCATAGCACCTGCAACATTAACACCGCAGCTAGTTCCTAAGAATAATCCTTCCGTCTTAACCATCTTATAAAGAAGCTCAAAGGCCTCATAGTCTGTAACATGGTAAGCCATATCCACTAAACTTGGTTCTACATTTTTCGTTATTCTATATTGACCAATTCCTTCTGTTTCAGATGGGTCACCTTTAACTTCTAATTTATCATATTTAAAATGATTATACATTTGAGCTCCCTGAGGATCGGTACAAGCAATCTTTATATTTTTATTTCTTGATTTTAAGCCAATTGAAACCCCACCTAAAGTTCCACCAGTGCCAATAGCACAAGTAAAGCCATCAATCTTACCGTCTGTTTGATCAAAAATTTCCTGAGCAGTTGTTTTTTCATGGAATTTATAATTCGCAGTATTATCAAATTGATTTCCCCAAATCACATTACCACCATTTTTTTCTTTTAATTCTTCAGCTAATCTTTTTGAGACATGTTGATAATTTCCCATATTGGCATAAGGAAGAGTTTCTACAATTCTAAGGTCTGCGCCCATATTTCTTAAGATATCTCTTTTTTCAGTTGAAGCGGCTTCCGGCATAACAATGATTGTTTTATAGCCTCTAGCGTTGTTCACCATCGTTAAACCTATTCCTGTATTTCCAAAAGTTCCCTCTACGACAGTTCCACCTTTATCAATCTCTTTTCTCTCTTCTGCATCAAGAATAATTCCAAGTGCTGTTCTATCCTTCACTGATCCTGCTGGATTCAAAAATTCAGCCTTACCATAAATATTACATCCCGTTACTTCGGAAGGGTACTTGAGTTTAATTAAAGGAGTATTTCCTATGAGGTCGACAATATCTTTTTCCATGATAGTTAAATTTGTTGAAGCGCTTCCTCTAAATCATTTTGGATATCGGTGACATCTTCTATGCCTATTGATAATCTTAAAAGTGAATCTGAAATTCCAAGAGAATCCCTTATACTTTTATCAATAGAGGCATGAGTCATGATAGCTGGGTGCTCAATTAAACTTTCAACACCTCCTAAGCTTTCTGCCAATGTAAAAATGGAAAGATGCTTTAAAAATTTTTTCACTCCTTCCATATCTGTATCCAAGACAATAGACATCATTCCACCAAAACCGTGCATTTGCTTTTTGGCAATATCATGATTTTTACTATCTTCTAATCCAGGATAATAAACCTTAGTGATCTTAGGGTGACTATTGAGGAAAGAGGCTATTTGCATAGCGTTAGAGTTATGCTTCTCCATTCTAACGGACAAAGTTTTAATACTTCGAATTAATAAGTAACAGTCAAAAGGAGAGGGAACTGCACCTATTGCATTTTGTAAATATTGTATTTCCTCAGCTATAGCATCATTTTTATTTAAGGCAATTGATCCTCCAATTAAATCTGAGTGCCCTCCTAAATATTTAGTTGAGGAGTTCATCACAATATCAGCTCCTAGTTCAAGAGGTCTTTGGTTATAAGCTGAAGCAAATGTATTGTCACAAATAACGGGAATTTTAAATCCTTTAGCAATTTCAACAACATTTTTGATATCTATAATTTTTAGTAAAGGATTAGAAGGAGTTTCCACCCATATAAATTTTGTATTTTCTTTCACTAAATCATCCCAATTAACATTCGTATCAAAATCAACATAGCTTACTTCTAAGTTTTGGCTTTTAGATTTAACTTTATCAAATAATCTTCTTGTTCCTCCGTACACATCATCAGAGCAAATAACATGACAGTTAGAACCAAAAATTTCACAGAGCGTATTAATAGCTGCCATTCCTGAGGAAAAAGCAAATGCTCTGTCTCCACCCTCTACTTCGGTAATTAATTGTTCAAGAACATCTCGAGTAGGGTTTTTAGTTCTCGCATATTCATATTTAAATTCTCCAGGATTTTTTTGCTTAAAAGTAGAAGAGAGATTAATAGGAGGCATAACAGATCCGGTTGATTCATCAGCTCCATGTCCAGAATGAATGACTTTAGTATTAAATTTTTTATTTTTCATGAGTTATTCCATAAGGACAAAAAACTTTATTTGTTGTTTTCTTTTTAGAAATATTTTTTGCCGGCACTCCTACCATAATAGCCCCTTTTGGTACGTCTTTTGTGACAACTGCATTCGAACCAATTCTAGCACAAATTCCTACTTTTATAGGACCTAAGATTTGAGCACCAGAACCAATAATCACATCATTTCCAATTGAAGGGTGTCTTTTAATCCCTACTTGCTCTTTAGATTTAATTGCAGGAGAAATTCCACCCAAAGTCACACCGTGATAAAGCGTAACATTGTCTCCAATTTCAGCAGTCTGACCTATAACTACACCCATACCATGATCGATGAATAGATTCTTACCGATTTTTGCTGCAGGATGAATTTCAATTCCTGTCAGAAACCTTGATAATTGAGAGATCATTCTGCCAATAATATGTAAATTCATATTCCAAATCATATGAGCTGCACGATGAAAGAAAATAGATTTTACACATGGGTAAGTTAATAAAACTATTAATCTTGATGAGGCTGCGGGGTCTCTTTCCTGAATGGACTTAATATAGCTTTGGATGTTTTCTAAAATATTCATATACCTTTAAATGGTGACAATATTCAAAGAATCAAGTATTTCAAGATTTTTATAAAATTAGCCCTTTTATAATATAGACAAAAGATCAATTATTTCACAACCATA
Organism: uncultured Alphaproteobacteria bacterium; assembly: GCA_963926395.1. Classification (GTDB taxonomy): domain Bacteria; phylum Pseudomonadota; class Alphaproteobacteria; order HIMB59; family HIMB59; genus HIMB59. The sequence continues at coordinate 23,991 of CAWUWX010000029.1, read as the reverse complement.
ATTGTCTATAACATCATCATATTTCTATACAATTCCATCGATATTAACTTCAATTATTGCTATAATATATCAATATTGTTTGTAATTGAAAAACCTAAAGAAATACATTTAGCAACTTGGAGAGATATGTTTATGAAATCTCAAGAAAGAAGAAACAATGAAGATTGTAATTTTGACTTATTTTGGGCTTCAGCCCTTAAGGAAGATTGCTATGCTTTTTGTGCAAAAAATGATGGTGAATTTCTTGGTTTTGCTGTTGCCTGCTTATCAAATACTTTTATTGAAAAGTATATTCATTTAGAAGTTCTTTTTGTAGATCCGAACTATAGAAAAATGGGAGTGGGAAGAGCGCTCCTAAATAAAGTTGAGGAAATTTCTAGCACTCTGGGATTAAATTTTTATATTGAGCGCGTTGAAAAAACCAATTTAATTGCACAAAGACTATTAAATGATTATCAGAAAATAGATCTTATGATTTATAAAAAAAAGTTTAATTGATTTTTTTAATTTTAATTGATATTTAGATATGATGGATGCAAACAAGAACGGCGAAAATTATGAAAATAAATTATGGATATGGATTGTGATTGCTATTATTTCGATTTCTTCAGTTGTAGTAATGTCACAAATTTTTTTTAAAACTCCTTGGCAGTACCTTTAGTTTTTTTTAAATTATTCTCAAATTCGATCAATCTTTTCCAAACAGATATTAGCTCAACGATAGTTGTCCAAGAATTCACAAGAAATTGAAAAGAAGACTCCACTTTACCAAATGCCCTTATAATTTGTTGCATAATTCCTAGAGTTAAAACGCCCGCAATAATAGTAGGGCCTAAAGCAATATAAGGAACTAACACACCAAACTGCAAATAAGACCACTTAGCTACATCAAAATACATGTAATGAAAAAAAAGTTTAAAATAATTTTTTCTTACATTTTCAAAAAGTTCTTTAACGGATGGGGGGTCAGCTCGATTATGATCATCCTCGCCTAACACTAATTCTTTTCTGTAACGTGCCTCGACTACCTGGTTATTAAATTGAAGTCCTGGTAATTTTATTCCAACTGTCGCTAATCCTACCGTTCCAGCAAGAGCAAATAGAATGGCAACAAAAACTAAACCTTGATTCACAGGCCCCACTACAGGAAGAGCGGTAATACTATCAGACAATCCCCATAGTATAGGAAGAAAGGCAACCAAGATCATAATAGATCTCATAAAACCAACTCCTAGACTTTCCATGATGCCTGCAAAAATTCTTGTATCTTCTTGAACCCTTTGAGCTGCTCCTTCAATATTACGAAGTTGATCCCAATGTTTTGTGTAAAAGTCATTCATGGATGTTCTCCATCTAAAAATAAAGTGTTTGGTATAAAAATCTAAAATGACAGCAATAAAAATATATAAACCAGCAATCTTACCAAAAGTTAAAAGTTGTCCGTAATATTCACCTAGAGTGATAGATCCTGGTTCGGAGAGTGCTTTTTGGATCATGTCGTAAAATGAACCAAACCATTCGTTAATTTTTACATCTAATTGAACAATATACCAATTTGTAAAAAGGATCAAAATGGACCCCAATATAGACCAATGCCACCAGTTTTTTTTTAAAAAGAATTGAAACATCTATTCTATTTATATAGTGAAAGTACCAAAAAATCTCCATTTTCTTATAAAAATATCCTGCTTCAATTAGTTATTATTTATTATCAACAATTAGTCTTAGAATTTACTAATCATGATCATGATTAAAGATTTATCAAAAATTAAAAGTAAAAAAACTTGTTTTTCATTCACCTCAGAATCTACTGTTAGTGAAATTGCAGATATGATGGACTTGAAAGACATTGGTGCTGTCCCTATTATTAATCAAGACAATCTATTAATAGGGATATTATCTGAGAGAGACATAGTTCGTAAATTAGTTAAAACAGGCAGAGATTCTGATCTTGTTACTGCTCATGATATTATGACAAAAGAAATTAAATCCGTTCAACTAGATACTTCTATTGATGAAGCTCAGAGAATTATGACGGAAAATAATATTAGGCATTTACCAGTAGTAGATCAAAATCATAAACTTATTAATTTTTTATCTCAAAGAGACTTAATTTTAAGCCCTACAAAAAAAATTAACCAAATCCTAATGATTGGAATACCTCTTCTCATTCTCATTACCGTGTTTATAATAATAAAATAAATTATGATAAAAAACACAAAAGGCATTTTATTAGCTGCAGGACAAGGAACTAGATTAATGCCTGCAACACTCCCACTTTCTAAACCACTACTGCCTCTTTATGACAAGCCAATGATTTATTATCCTCTAGAGACCCTTGTTAGATTAGGTATTAAAGAAATTCTTTTTATTATTCAGGAAAGTGATGTCCCTATTTTTCAAAATACTTTTGGAACTGGTGAAGAACTCGGACTGACTTTTCAGTATGAAATTCAAAAAGTACAAAGAGGCATTGCAGATGCCTATCTAATTGCTAAAGATTTTCTAGGCGATTCACCTTCAGTATTGGCTTTAAGTGATAATATTTTTCTAGGAGAAAAATATTTTGAATTTGCTAATGCTGCTTTAAAAAAAATGCAAGTTTTAGGTGGTAGTGTTTTTGGATTGCCAGTTCCAGATCCAGAAAAGTATGGTGTCATTGAATTAAATTCTGATAATAAAATTATTGGAATTGAAGAAAAACCATTGGTGCCAAAAAGTAATTTTATCATTCCCGGTCTTTACTTTTTTGATAGCAAAGCTACAGAATTAGTCAAACAGCTTAAACCTTCCAAAAGAGGTGAATTAGAAATTACTGATTTAATACAAATATACTTAGATCAAGGTAGGCTTGATTTACAAATATTAGATAATTCAATTCAATGGCACGATACAGGAAATGCTGAAGCTATGTTGAATGCCTCTATTAAAGTTAAAAACTATGAAAAAGAATATAATAAAAAAATTGGATCCTATGAAATAGCTGCCTATGAAATGGGTCTGATAAACAAAGAACAACTTTTAAAAATAGCAAAGAAATATATTAAGGCTGATTATGGACAATTCATCATTAATTATTTAGAAGCTAATTAATTCTATTTATAGAGAACTTTTTGAATTGATTGATTCACATCTAAATTAATTACTATATTGGATTTTTTAGGCATTTCTTTATTCATCCAAATAGTCAGTTTTTCAAAATATTGAATAAATTTTTTAATCTTAATTGATGAAGATTTAGTAATTTTTTTTTGAAATAATCGCTCTTCTTGTTTAAGTCTCCATTTATAAACATAATGAAGTGATGGTACTTGAAAAAATATCCTATCTTTAAATTTGTTAAAAATTTTTTGGTAATCTTTTCCAAGAGAGTTATTGTAGTAGTTCCGCCATATTCTTTTTGGATCTTGATTAGTCTCGAGTGAATTTATATTTTCTTTTAAATAGGACTGGCTGATGGGTTTTGCACCTACACACCATCCTTCAAAGATTATCAAATCAGCTTCATGAATTTTTTTATAGTTTTTTTTTCTATCATCTTTTAATTTATCAAAACTAGGTAAGTGGACAGGAAATTTTTTTAATTCTAATTTCTTAATTGTATCTTGAAGTAATTGTAGGTCATGTGTTCCAGGCACCCCTCTTACTTTTAATAGGGGGTGTACATTTTTTGATAATTTTAATCTTTCATTTTTTCTGAGATAAAAATCATCTAACCCTAGCACTGCTACTTTCCTTCCATAAATCTTAGGGAGTACTGACTTAATCAATTGTGAAAGAGTAGACTTACCAGAACCTTGAGGTCCGACAATCATTAGTTTTTTTTTATTTTTTATTTTCTTAATAATTGGAATATAGTATTTTTTTATATATTCATCGGATAGATTTTGATTAATAAGTTTTTTAAGTTCTTTTTTTATGATTAGTGTTTTTCTTTTATCTTCAATTTTTAAGACCATTTAGCCGATTCACTGTTTAAAAATGCCATTACCTTTTGTCTAAAAAGAATTTTATCCTGTTCATTTTCTATAAATTTATCAACTTCAGTTTCTAATAATTTTAATATCTTATTTTTAGAATTCCACTTTACTGAGTCATCATCATTAAAACGCTCTCTAATTTCTAATTCATAATTATTTTTTTCTAACTCTGGTAATGTCTGTCTAGCTATTTCATAAATTACACGTGTCGCTAATTCCTGATAGCGGGTATCCTCGAATTGCTTAGAGACTTCATATTTTTTTGAGTTAGGAGATGTGTGAAACCCTATCATGGTTTTTTTATCTGCATTTGATGGAAAATTTTCAAATATTCTTTCTTCTATTTCGATTGGTTCAGGCCATGTTTTTGAATTTTTTAAATGACACTCAACTAATCTGCTACTAAATTCTTCATTCTCTCTAATAAATTTTGCTCTTTTTCTTAAAGTATCAATTCCAATTTCTGCAAATTTACTATCTTTAAAACAATAACTTTCATTAAGTAATGTTTTGGATTTAGAGCCATCAAAAACTTCAGTTATTCGATTGGTGCCATCTATAGTTTTTTTACAAAGTTCTTTTTCATCTAATTTAGACATTTCTTCAGGATCAAAGAGCAAATTGTAGACCAAATAGCTATGATTTCTCTCTGGTATTCCGCTTATTAATGTCTGAGCCTTAATGCTAGGTCTTCTCCCCCAAAATGTTAAATTTGTAAAAACATTATTTTCTAACATAAATTTTTTAGGAGTGTCCCTCTTTCTAAACTCCAAGGAAGCTTCAAATATCTTAGGACATCTAATTGAAAGCATCTTTGCTAGTTCTAATGTGATAAGAGCATCATAGACAGCATCATGCGGCCCAGCATCGTATTGTATTTTAAGATCGTTGGCCTCTGCTAGGCTTTCTAATTTTAAAATGGCATAACCTTTTTCATCCTTATTGACTCTTATGTGCTCAGGATGAAAAACTGATACTAATTTAGCTATGTCAAATACATCCATTTGAGTATTTCCACTTGTTACAGGCATATAAATCTCAGGCATGAGGTTTTGATAAAAGGCTTGTCTTAAAAAGGGTCCATCAAAACTAATAGAATTATAACCAATAAAGATAGCTGAAGGATTAGACCACTCTAAAAATGTTTCATAAAGTTGAGCTACTGCTTCATAATATGATGGGTAATTATTTCCAAAAAGACCTAAAGGTTCAACTCCTGTTGTCAGAAGAGCCCCAGGTTCAAACCATTTACCTTCTCTTAATTTACTATGTATTTCAATTTTATCTTTAATATTGAAATTTTTATCTGATAAAATTGCTCCTGCTTGAGTTATTTGATTGTATTTTTCATTACGACCAGTTGTTTCTAAATCCCAAAAAATAAAATTTTCATTTGACACGTATTTGTATATTGATTAAAGAAATAATTTTTTCAAGTTAAATTTAATTAATGTCTTCCAAATCAATATTTAAATTATCATAATTCATTTTATTAACTTGAAATGCAAATTGAAGTAAGGCATTTGAACTAATTTCAAATTGATTTCCCTCAAAACTATCGGAAATTCTTTTTTCAAAAGGAGGGAAGTTAGAAGGAAGATTGGCAAAATCTAGAGTCATAAATATTTCGCTATCTATTTCAAAGAATTCTAATTTTAGCGATGAATTATTTGAGAACTCATATTCAGTTTTTAAAATAGGGGATTTAGAATTGAAATCTTTTCTTAGTATGTAACCTTCAGACTCAATTGATTGTAAATTTCCAACAACATCATTTAAAACATACTCATCAATAATTTTCTCTGAAGGTGAGATGAGTTGTAATAATTCATTATCACCTTGATCTAATATAATAGGTTTCTTAAAAGGCCTCATAATACTTATTTTCTTTACTTGGTCTGGGCCAATATTAATCAAGTAAGGTGACATCCAGTGAAAACCTTCCGCATCTGTGCCTAGATTAGCAGACACTAAGTAGGATTGGTCTTCATCTAAATTTTTCATGTAAGTTCCGCCAACTAAGTAGTTAAATACCCCTAAATCAAAACTTTCTATAGGGACACCTTCTTTATTATTTAAATCTATTCTAATTCTACTTTCTTCTGATAATCCCAATTTATAATGGAGGTTTTTTTTTGAAGTCTTGAGATCAATAATCCTTGCTTCCCTCAAATTATAAAAGAATTTTCTTAATATTTCTGCATTTGCTGGAAAATTATCATGAGATGTGAGTATCCATTGACTGTCCTTTTTCTCAATTACAGTTTGAAAATTTTGACTAGTCAGTTTTATTGTTGATAGATCAGTTAGTAGTTGATCAAAGTCTTTTACTAAAATTTCTTGTTTGGCAATCTTTAATCCTGATAAAGAATTAAAAAAAACAAATAAAGAAATTAAAAGAAAGGCGATCGCAATTCCGCTTAAAATTTTTAAATCTTTTAAGTTCATGATTTTTTTCCAATTCTTTTTTTAATACCTAATCTTCTTGGAAGAATAAATAATAGAGTAATTATTAGAAGAGGTAGGGCAAAAGTATTAATGGTTTTGATTGTTGCTCCTAAATTATCAATATCTTTTCTCAATTCACTTCTGACTTGTCTTAATTCTTTTCTAGTTACTTCTACTTGATTTTGAAATAAAGCTAATTCCTCTATCTGTTTTTCAGAAAGATTTAATTCTTCACCAGACTGATTGCCAGAAAGGTTTTGAATCTTACTGAGAGCATCATTGAGTTTATTTTGTAATTCTTGCTCTTGACCTAGATATTTTCTTTCCGCTTCGGCTTGAAGTTTTTGAACTACCGTAAAAGGCCTAAAAGGAGATTGTTTCTTTCTAATTGTTAATAACTCTTCATATCCAGTCAAGGTATCAAAAATATTAGTAACGAGTGCACCGTTATCAGCTGTTTCTTCAATGACTTGTGAGTCTAAAAAATTCTCAATGCGAGCCCAAAAAGGATTACGAATAAAATCAGCATCACTAAATACAACGACGTTAATAGGTTTTGAGGATTTCGATATATGATTATCTTTTTTTACATCACTTTGATTAAATGAGCTATTTGCATTACCGGAAACTCTTGCTGCGAAATCAAAAACTATCCCAGAAGGCTGAAAGGCATTAATTAAAGAGATAAGATCTTGAGTTTGCTCAAAATCAACTTCCATACTAGCTTCTGAAGAGGATAAAATAGGAATATATTTTAATTCAGACTGGTCGTCGAGTTGAGTTAATCCCCCAGCAGAAATTAATCTTATTAAAGAGAGTCCTTGAGAATAAGGCTCATCCTGATTAATAGAATTTTCTCTTACTTCTGGCCAATTTAATTTTAGAACTGTTTGCAGTGAGGTTGATTCTGAAAAATTTCCTTGGAGTCTAGTTGCTTGCAATCCATCTGCTATAATACTTTCATTAAAATTCACATTGAGAGTTTTTAGTATATTTTCTAATTTTGAAACTTTATTAGAGTGATCTGCCTTTTCAAAATAGGCATCTAAAAATATTGTAGTTTTTCCACCGTCTAGAATAAATTGCTCAATTGCATACTCAGTTTTTTCTGAAACTTCGGATGGATGATATACTACGAGCAAATCAATATCTTTTATTTCTTCAACATCTTGTTCTAAAAATTCTATTTCATAAAAATAACTTAATTCTTCAAGAATTGTATATTCTCCCTGTCCTAGTTTACCATCAGGTCCCATAGGAGGCATAGTTTCAACCCAAGATAAAAATCCAATTTTGGGTTTCTTAACATCATTTAATTTATAAATTATATTAGTTAAATCACTTTCTAGATAAGATCCTCTTGAGGGATCAAAAAATGCAATCTTTTCTGAATCGTCTGTTGAATTAGTCGCTGTTAATCCAAAAAATAACTTTGTTCCATCTTGACCGATTGGAAATCCTTGTAACCCAGATCTTTCAGCTTGATCTTCTTGATCAGAAAATGATTTAGGATTTATAATATTTAAATTAATCTTTTTATTAGAAAGATTGACATATCTTTTTAATAGCCCTTCAATTTGAGTAGCATAGCTTTGAATCATAGGAATAGTTTTAGCAACATCACGGGAATAGTAAAAATTTACCGTCATAGGTTCTTCAATATTCTTTAAGACAGATTTTGTACCTTTGGAAACAGAAAAGGTTTTACTTTCTGTGAGATCCACTCCGATATTTAAATTTATTTTTAGATTGATGTAATTAACAGAAAGGAAAATTACGATAATACTTACGACTGAAATAAGAAAAGGTTTTTTAATTAATAGTTTATTAATCATGAATTATCTGAAAGCTTAAGGACTGTTAAAAAATTCCATAAAAAAATAAAAGATATAAAAAACACAAAAGAACTAAGAGAAAAATAGCCACTTTGGATTGTTGTAAAATGAGACAGAAAGCTAAAATTAGATATTAATTCTAAAAACTCTAAAGGCAGAAAGGATGAAAAAACGTTAATAATTAATGGGAAACCGGCAATAGTAAATATAAAAGACGCTGCTATTGATATAATAAATGCAATAATTTGATTATTTGTAAGAGATGAGAAAAATATTCCTAACGCAATATAGCCCCCAGCCATTAATATAGATCCAAAATATGCACCAAGGATCAAGAGATTATCAGGATCTCCTAAATAACATGTTGTTATCCAAATTGGAAAAGTAAGAATTATTGCCAAACTAACAAAAATCCAAGTTGCAAAAAATTTGCCTAGAACGATTTTCCATAAAGGGATGGGTAAGGTCATTAATAATTCTATAGTCCCCATTCTTTTTTCTTCGGACCAGCTTTTCATTGTAACCGCAGGGATAAAGAAAATAAAAATCCAAGGAATATAATTGAAAAAATTTGTTAAATCCGCAACGCCACTTTCAAAGTATTGACCGAAATAAAAGGTAAGAGACATGCAAGTAACAATAAAAATTGCGGTATAAATATAGGCAACAGGAGTAATAAAAAATGATTTTAATTCTCTTTTAATAATTGGGTTAATGCCTTTGATCATTTTGGAGACTTTCTAATAATTTCATCTAACTTTTTACTTTTTCTTTTTTTTAATAGAGGTGAAGTGCTTTCAATTTTTTTTTCACCATTTACGACAAGCTCTCTAAAAACCTCATCTAAGTTTTTACCTTTTCTTTTTTTTAATTGAGCTGGAGTGCCTTCAAATATTTTTTTACCATTATTAATAACCAAACATTTATTACAGACCTCAGGAACCTCATCTAAAATATGTGTGGAAATAATGATAGCCTTTTTCTTAGATAGATTTTTTATTAGTTTTCTCACTTCAAATTTTTGAAGTGGATCTAGTCCATCGGTAGGCTCATCTAAAATTAAAATTTGAGGATCGTGAATTAGAGCTTGAGCTAAACCGACTCTTCTTTTATAGCCTTTAGACAATGTTTCTATAGGAACGTCTTTAATATCTTCTAATTGTAAGTCTGATAAAATATTATGAATTTTTTCTTCAATGTTTTCCAAATTTCTTACTTCTGCTACATATTTAAGATAGAGGTATGCTGAAAAATCCTGATAAAGAGGAACTCCTTCTGGAAGATAGCCAATCAAACTCTTAGATCCAATAGGGTCGTCATTGATGTCTATCTTATTAATATGTACGCTACCACTATCAGGCTTAAGAAATTGAGTAATAACCCTCATGGATGTTGTTTTACCAGCGCCATTAGGGCCAAGAAATCCCATTACATCGCCAATTTTAATTTCAAAAGAGAGTTGATTGATAGCCTTAAAATCCCCAAATGATTTTGTAATATTTGTAACCTTAAGCATTGATGGACATAAAATAGTTATTTTATGAGAAATATTCAATAGGGAAAATGAAGCTAGCCCCGGAGGAATTAAGGAATAGGAATATAGGGGCTAGCTTCTTAGTAAGATGACTAGAAAATAACCATTCAAAATATTAATGATATTGCTTATATTTGTTAGCAGCCGTGCTTTATTTGCAAATCTAAGCTTACTCTTTAAAAAGGTGTTTTATATCTTCGTAAAGTTTAGTTGAACAAATAGAACCACATAAATATAGCTTTTTTGGAATTTGATAAAATTTTGGATCTGCCCAATATAACAATTCTTTGATTTCTTTCTTACATATATGACAAATTTCCTTACTCATAGACATAAAAGATACAAATTAAGAGATAAAAAGAAAGAAGTATTTAAAAGTTGAATTCTACAATTCTGCTTTCTTCAATAGGTTCTGGATCAAAGAAATTTAGTGTTTGGGAGAGTCTATTATCTAAACCGAGTATTTCATCAACATACTTTGTCATAAGCTTATTAGGACTCGCATGCGGAGCTAACTCTTTGAGTTTTTCGACATGCAACTCCAAATTTTCAGGATCATATTTGCATATCACACCTAAAGAAGTCGCTGTAGATCTACTAATACCCATATGACAGTGAATAATAATTGGCTTTGATTGATCCCAATCACTAGTAAAATCTAAAAGTTGTTGAACATCTTCCTTTTCCGGTAATCTAAAACCTTCCCTTGGTTCAGATATATCGTCAATTAATAATTTTAAATGACGACTTGGATCTAATCCTTGAGGAGTGTCTGGTGAAAAATTTTTATTAATTATAGTAAGCATCATGTCTGGCTTATAGGTCTCTACAGCATTTTGTATATCTGCTAGACCGCATATAATTATTTTTCTTGTCATTTATTTTAAGTATTTATTTTGTAATAAAATAAAAATGTAGCATAATAATTAATCATGACAAACAAATTAGAAAATTTAAAAAAATATTCATCAATTGTTGCTGATACAGGAGATATTGACAGTATTAAAAAATTTTCACCCGAAGACTGCACAACAAATCCTTCATTAATTTTTAAGGCTGTGGAGTCAAAAAAATATCAATCTTTAGTTGACGAAGTTATTAAGCATTCAAATAGCAGAACTTTTAATTCCCCTCTAGATAAAGTTGATTATATAGTTGATCAGTTAGCAATTACTTTTGGCATACAGTTAGCAAATATCGTTCCCGGTTATGTTTCTACTGAAGTAAATGCGGATTTATCTTTTGATACAAAAGCCACAATAGATAAAGCTCATCAAATAATTAATAACTATCAAGAATCTGGCATTAAGAAAAATAGAATACTTATTAAAATAGCTGGAACCTGGGAAGGTATTCAGGCAGTAAAACAATTAGAGTCAGAAGGAATTAGTTGTAATTGTACTTTAATTTTTTCATTAACGCAGGCAGTTGCATGCGCAGAATCTGGTGCTTTTTTAATTTCACCTTTTGTCGGGAGAATTCTCGATTGGTTTAAAGCTAACACAGATATTGAGTATAATGAACTCAATGATCCTGGTGTAGAAAGTGTAAAAAAAATATATCACTATTTTAAAAAATATAATTTAAATACAATTGTGATGGCTGCCTCATTTAGAAATACATCACAAATAGTTGAATTAGCAGGCTGTGATAAGTTAACTATAAGCCCAGCTCTTTTAGAAGAGCTATCTATTTCAAATGAAGAGATTGTTCAAAAGCTAAAACTAGAAGATTCCCCTTTTTTAGATATCGAGAGAATTAAAATTAATGAGAGTACATTTAGATGGCATTTAAATGAAAATCAAATGGCTTCTTTTAAATTAGCTGAAGGAATAAGGCTTTTTAATAAAGATCTATCAAAATTAAGAGATCTTATTTTAGCTCAGATTTAATTTTTTATTGCCTTCATCGCTACTTAATAGTAAAAAAAAGCATGCATTTTTATAATAATAACATCATATCTGATAGAGTATTTGGAAACAGTTTTATAAGTAAGCTATCTTTCACGTTGTTGGGAGTTATTCTTCTAACTGCTTCAGCTAAAATTACTATCCCATTTTATCCAGTACCCATGACTCTTCAAACATTTGTTATTTATTTTATGGCAGCTTCAGCTGGAATGATTGGTTTTTCATCTGCTTTCTTGTATGTAATTTTAGGATTAGCAGGACTTCCATTGTTTGCGGCAGGAGGAGGAATAGGCTATATCGCATCTCCAACTTTTGGTTTTTTATATGGAATGGTTTTAGCTTCTTTGTTTATTTCTTATGCAGCAAAAAATTTTTTCAAAGATAGTTTTTTTAAAATACTAGCTTCTGTTTTAATTGGAGCTCTCATCATTTTTGCATGTGGAGTTTTACATTTATCTATTTTCACAGGAATTTCAAAAGCTATTACGCTCGGTTTTATGCCATTTATCTTTAGTGAAACACTCAAGATAGCTTTGGCTGTTTTCGTTACTTATGCTCTTTTAAAAAAAACAAAGCAAATTGACTAAGCCTTAGGTATAAATTTTAAAACGATACCGTTATTACAATACCTTAAACCGGTCGGCTCAGGCCCGTCTTTAAAAACATGACCATGGTGTCCTTGGCATTTTGCACAGTGGTATTCTTTTCTTGGAATGACAATTTTAAAGTCGGTTTTAAATTCTAAAGAACCTTGAATGTAATCGTAAAAGGAAGGCCATCCTGTGCCGCTATCAAATTTCATTTCTGAAGTAAAAATTTTTGAATCACAGCCAACACATAAATAATCACCTACGCGTTTTTCATTATTTAAAACACTAGAATTTGGTCTCTCAGTTCCTTCGTTACGAAGTACGTCATACTCTTCTGGTCTTAATTTTTCTTTCCAGTCTTCGTCAGTCATCTCTTTGTCAGTCATCGAAAAAACCTTTCCGCTATATAAGCTAGCACTAATCAAAATTAAAATTTTTGTAAATTGTCTTCTATCTAATTTAAATAAATTCATGTTATAATATTAATATATGAATTTAATAAAATATTTAATTTTTTTTTCTTTATTTTTAAGTCAAAATATTTTTGCGGCAGGAACAAGTGATAATAGTAAGGAAAATATCAACTATAGTAACGAATATACACTTACTCTAGAATTAATAAAAAAAGAAAATTTTAAGTTAGCTATTAGTAAATTAAAAATCTTATTATATAAGAAGTCAAAAAACTTTACTAAAGCTGATATTTATAACTATCTAGGATATTCCCATAGAAAAATCAAAAGTTATGGAAAGGCAGAAAAATATTATCTCAAAGCTTTAAAAATTAATGAAGACCATATTGGTGCACTAGAGTATATCGGTGAACTATATCTTGAGACAAACAGGACTGAAAAAGCAAAAGAATATCTTGAAAAATTAAAATTAGTCGCAGGTGAAAATAGTGAGGAATATCTTGAACTTTACGATCTTTTCAGCACATCTTCCTCTTAAATTTTTTTTTGTACTAGAAAAATAATAATCAAATCTTAGTATTATTATTTAAGAATGCTTAAAATTAGATTCTATAAATCAATATTATTAATACCTATTATTTTTTCTATATTTGTATTTTTTCAAATTAAAACAATTAATGATTATTCCAACCAAGACTTATCCTATGAAAATAATCTGTATAAATATCCAGATAGTTTTATTAATGTGATTTATTTATCAAAACTAGAGATAATTAAAAATAACCAAAAATACTCATTAGAACTCAATACTTGTCTCCCAAGTTCTAATTTTGATAACTGCATCAATATAGAAAGTGAAGTATTTTTTAGTAGTTTGGATAATTGTGAAAAGGAAGGAAAAGAAGTATTTCAAAATTTTTTTGATCTGCGTAGTAATGGAATTGAGATAGAATATATCTGCAAAGAAATACCTATAGATATGTATGCTAATTTAGATATTTTAACTAATAGGATATAATAATCTTAGCGAAATTATTTCTTTTTAGCTCTTCTTTTAGCTCTTCTTTTAGTGGATCCGATTTTTCTACGACCACGGTGTTTTTTTGGGTATCCCATAGGAGGGGACTATAGTGATTTTAAGTAAGAAAATAAACATTTTTTTTAATAAATAATCCTATAATTTAATTTTAGTGAAAAGGTTCTTTCTAATACTAACTGCAGGCTCAATTTTAGCGGTAGGCAATGGTTTTAGAATGTCTTTAGGGATATATGTCCCTGATCTTCTAACCTCAACAATTTTTGGAGCTTCAGCTATTGGTCTTACTTATGGAATTTTTAATTTAATGTGGGGTTCAATGTCTCCTATAGCTGGGGCATTTGCAGAGCAAAAAGGCTATGTAAAAACTTTTTTTGTAGGCTTCTTAGGAGTTTCTTTAAGTTTTTATATTACTTCTTTAGCCATTAGTCCTATTCATTTTTTATTAGGACTTGGTTTAATTGGAGGATTATCAGCTGGAGTAATATCGGTTCCTGTAGTGATAGGGGGCGTTGCTAAGTATTTCGATGATGATAAATCAAGGAGTACCGTCACAGGAATTCTTATGTCTATTGCAGCTACAGGTATGTTTATATTTACCCCAATTAATCAGTATTTAGTTACTGCTTTTGGCTGGAGTTTATCTTTTCAAATAGTAGCCATGTTTTACTTATTATTTATTCCTATGGCTTTTATTTTTCTTTTAAAAAAACCAGAATTCAAAAGTAAGAAAAAATTAACAGAAAGAAAAATTTTAGATGTGATATCTTTTGCATTCAAAGACAAAAGCTATCGATATCTAATACTTGGATTTTTTGTTTGTGGACTCCATGTGGCATTAATATCAAATTATTTACCCGTATTTGCACAAATTAAAGGCTTAGAAACTACTATAGCTGCAACAGGACTAACATTAGTTGGCTTATTTAATATGATGGGAACTCTAATTTCTGGAAGAGTTTCAGGCATTGTAAAAAAAAAATATGTCTTATCATTTATTTATTTTACAAGGGCAATTGTCATAACGCTGCTTTTAATATTGCCAACCAATAACTTCACAATAATTGCCTTTAGTTGTGTGATTGGACTTCTTTGGCTTTCAACAGTTCCACCAACTTCAGGTATTGTGGCAAATCTTTTTGGGACCAGATATTTATCTACCTTATTTGGTATAGTGATGGTTTCTCATCAATGTGGAGCATTTGTAGGTTCACTTGTTGGAGGCTTAGTAATAGATTTATACGGATCATTAGATCTAGCTTGGATCTTAGCTATTATTATTTCTTTATTTTCTGCATTCATTCATTTTCCCATTATTGAAAAAAAACAATCTGAAGAAGTATTTGCATAAAATTATTATTGAGTAAAGTTACCACAAATGTTGTTGGAGGGATTATTGTAAAGGGAGATAAAATTCTTATTGCACAAAGATCCGATAGGGCAGATCACCCCCTAAAATGGGAATTTCCCGGAGGAAAAGTTCTCTCTAATGAAAATATAAACCAAGCATTAATGAGGGAGTTTAAAGAGGAGTTAGGGATTGAGATCAAGAAATCTTTTTTCTTAATGGATTATATTCATGAATATAAATATTTAAAAAAAATACATCTCCATTTTTTTAAAATTGATGATTATTTAGGAAAAATTTCCAATCATGTACATTCTAAAATAATTTGGACAAATGCAATTGATATAAAAAATTTTGATTTTTTAGATGGAGATATTAAAATTATCGAATATATAGCAAATACAGATATTCTAGGTCTTAAAAGTAAATAAATATATAATCAATGTATTGTTTTTAATTAAAAATAAAATTAAAATATAAATTGTGAATTTTTTTCAGACTCATATCCATCCTCATCAAAAAGATAGATTAACTTTTCTTGGTTACTGGATTATTTCGTTAATATTTTGGTCTTTTATGATGAATATCAGTTTAATTATTGTAATTGTTTTCTCAATAGTTGGTCATTATATATTTTCAAAGCCTTTAGCTGCTTTTTTTTTCATTACAAAAAACTTTTTAAAGAAAAATTACTTCAATAACTTGGACATATTTGAAGCTTATTATGCTGGTTTTGAACTAGGTAGAATTGTAAGAATAGTAACCAAATCAATTTTTTTTATAATTATATTTTTTATTGCTCGAATTGTGATGTACGGCTATTTATCATTTATTGCTTAAATCTTTGATAGGAAATAAATACTCTACTAATAATTGTAGCTATACAAAGCATGGAAAATAAAAAAGCAAAAATATTAAAAAATTGTGGAGCTAATAAACATAGAGTCATAAAAATTATTGTCTCAAACCCTTCAACTAAACCTGACGCATAATAAAAACCTTTATTAATTTCCTTAGAACTTTCATTCTCGAATGTTGGATGATAATTCTTAAGTATAGCCGCGTAAGCTAGAAATGTAGAACTTGTTCCGATATATAAGAAAAGCAATAAGCAAGAAGACATAAGAAAAACACTATCTGACAAACCAAAAGAGAGCACAAAGCCCCCATAGATTATAAAATCAAATACAATGTCTATATATCCTCCAAAAGGACTTGGGGTAGTTAATCTTGCCATCGTTCCATCCAGACCATCTAAAAGCCTATTTAATATTAAGGCCACAAGAGCGTATAAGTAAAAATCTAAAATTATAAAGGCACACATTATTATCCCTATAATGAATCCCATTAGACTAACTTGATTTGGAGTAATAAACCTAATTAGAATTTTAGATATAAGCTTTAAAAATGGCTGAGTGTAGGGTTGAATTATTTTATCTATCATTATTATTAATATTTAATTTAACTTTTACTTAATTTAACTATATCCATAATATAATAATGTCACAAGAAATCTCACTTTTATTGGCTTTTTTAGCTGGATTTCTCAGTTTTTTATCTCCGTGTGTGCTTCCTATTGTTCCTGGTTTTATTTCCTATATTGCAGGCACTTCTCTGAATGAATTAAAAAATGGGAATGAATTTAATAATATTAATCTTATAAAGAAAATTTGTCTTTTTATTTTAGGATTTTCTTTAATATTTATTCTACTCGGTTTGTCCGTTGATTACATTTCAAATTTTCTTTTTATGTATAAAAAAAACTTGTCTATTCTGTCTGGAACATTAATAATTTTATTTGGATTATTTTCAATTGGAATTTTAAATTTAAATTTTTTAAATAGAGAATTAAAATTTGATTTAGCATTTCAAAAATTTAATTTTTTTAGCCCTTTTTTAATTGGAATAGCTTTTGCTTTTGGGTGGAGTCCTTGTATAGGGCCAATCTTAGGATCAGTTTTATCAATAGCGTATCAAGATAACATTAGTGGAGCATTACTCTTATCATTTTACTCAGTAGGGTTAGGTTTGCCTTTTTTAATTGTTGGGTTTTTTATTGGAAAAATTTCAAATTATTTATTGAAATTAAATAAGTTCATATTATTTTTTAAAATATTTACTGGTATTTTGTTAATTATTACTGGTATTTTGATACTAAATGGCTCAATTCAATCTTTTGGCTTTAAACTAAATACTATTATTCCTAGTTTTGAGTTATTGTTATTATAGATTAAAAATATGATAATTGAAATTTACACAAAACCAACTTGTCCTTATTGTCATAGAGCTAAAGAGCTACTGTTAAAAAAAAGTATAAAATTTCAAGAATATGATTTAATTCAAAGTCCTGAACTAAGAGACTTAATGATAGAGCGAGCAGGTGGACTAAATACTGTTCCTCAGATTTTTATTAATAACAAATATCTTTCTGATTGTGACGGGCTTTACATTTTAGAAAATACTGGAAAATTAGATAAAATTATTGAAGAAAATAAATGAAGAATAAGAAATTATTCTTATTCTTATTTTTATTTATTTTATTTTTAGTATTTATTTTATTTCTTAATTTTAAAGATAATTTTAATCTCATTGAGATTTTAAATTATTATTTTGAAATTAATGCATATATAGAAAAAAACTTTATTCAATCAATTTTAATATTTATTGCATCTTACTCTCTTTTAGTTCTTTTGAATTTCCCCTTAGTTAGTCTGCTTTCTCTCTCAGGAGGGTTGTTTTTTGGAACTATTGTAGGAGGTATGCTCGTCACAATTGGCGCCACTTTAGGTGCAATAATTTTTTTTATGATGGCTAAATATTTTTTTTATGACTTTTTTAAAAAAAGAGTACTTCTACATTTAGTTAAATTTGAATATTACTTTAAAAAAAACGAATCTGGTTTTTTGCTTATTTTAAGATTGGTGCCAGCCTTACCTTTTGTTGTTCAAAATTTAATTGCTGCTTGTTTAGGAGCAAATAATGTTAAATTTTTCTGGACTACTTTTTTAGGGATTATGCCTATAACATTTATTATTACTAATATAGGCAGTAATATCCATGAAATAATTCTCACTGGTGAAGAGGTGGGCTTACATCTTATATATCAACCTCAATATATAATTCCAATTTGCTTATTATTATTATTTACAGTTCTAGGTATTTTTTTTAAAAATAAAATTAATTAATTTCAATGGCAAATTCTTTTTTAGTTTGAAATTTTCCAATTAATAGAGGTCTAAATGAATAATACGTTTCAAATTCATTTTCAAATTCTTCTTTTTGATTATTATTTATAGATATCAATAAAGGTCCTGAAGTTTGGGGGTCGAAAAGTATTTTTGATAAATTTGAAATATCTAGATTTTTTTCTGACATCATTTTAATATGATGAATTGAGCTTTCTCTATTGTCTTCATATGCTGAGCTTTGAAATAATTTAAGTTCACTAAGACATTCTGCAATGATTATTTTTTTATTTAAAATTAAATTCGCAGTTAAATTAGAATTTAGGCAGATATCTATTAAATGTGCCGCTAAGCCAAACCCACTTATATCCGTTAAAGCCTTACCATTAAAATTCTTAGATATTTCATATGCTTTTTTGTTAGATATGAGCATATTATCCAATACTTTTTCATATATAGAAGTCGATACTCCTTTTGCATTGTTAACAAAAGCAGACATTAAGAAACCAACTCCTAATGGTTTAGTTAAGTATATAAGGTCATTTTCTCTAGCTTGATCTTTGGAAGTATCTAAAATTTTAGTCCCATTCATATTTAATGTAATTCCAGGTTCATCGGATGTGTATGTATGGCCTGAAGCAAGTAAGCTTTTATCGATATTAGATTCATGGATTATTCCTTGCATAAAAAATTCTAAATAAAATTTTTGAGCAAGATCCTCATGATGTGGCAGACCTAAAGAGACTGAAAATGAATTCACTTTACTACCAGATGATAAAATATCATTTTGTGAATGAAGATAAGCGATCCTTCCAAATACATAAGGATCCATATCACTAAAATATTTAATATGATCTATTGACTGTATGAGTTCTTTATCGGATAAGCTTATAGAAGCTGAGTCAGATAATATTTCTAAATTTTTACTATTAGAATGATTCAGATAACTTAATAAATTATTTTTAGATAGTTTTGATCCACATCCTTCACACCTCATTTTTAAATTAATTTGATTTTGCACTTTAATAGACAAAGGAAGTCTTATTTTTTTTTTAGAATTAGTCATTGGTCCGTTAAAAGAAAATTTTTTTATAAAGCGTCTGTCAATAAATTCTTTTAATTTCCATACTAAATTTCCATTTAAAGAAATATTTCTCCAATTCAGCACAGCATTTTGATTTCCCGTACCAATTAAATACAGCCAATGAGATTGAGGTTTAAAAGCAGAGAGATTTTTACCCAAGAGAAATTTAAATATATTTTTTTTTAATTGTTCGCCTTGACGAACAGCCATCACTCCAGATTTTGGCCTTTTAGCATAATTTAAAGAGGCTATATCTCCAGTTGCAAAGATATTTTTATAATTTTCAGATTGTAGGTGAGGATTTACTTTAATAAATCCGTCTTGATCTAAATTGAGACTAGAATTGACTACCCAAGATAAGCTCATGGCTCCTGTTGAAATAAAACTTATATTTGTTGGGTATTTATTTTTATTTTTATCTTCAATATATTTATCTTGAACAGAAAGAATCTCAGAGTTTATGAAATTAATATTACGCTCATCTAATAATTTTAAGATTTTTTTTAAACTTTGAGGGTTTATACTACTCTCTAAATATTTTTGATTTGAAAAAACTGTTAGTTTGATATTGTTTTTAAATCTAGAATTCAGTGCAAATGCAATTTCTATCCCAGCTACTCCGCCTCCTATAATAGAACAGGAGATAAATTTTTCTTTTCTAATTAAATCTTCTATTAGAATAATTTGATTATGCAAATCACTAATAGGCTTTACTTTAATAATTTTTGCGTCTTTGGAAATATTTAATTTATCGGTTTTCGATCGAGACCCGACATTTAAAGATAGTACGTTATATTTTATTGGAGGGTGATTTTTAAAATAGACGTAATTTTTTTTTTCATCTAACCTGACTACCTCATCATTAATAAAAATTGTTTCACTATTTTTGCAGAGCTTAGGAATATCAATTGATACATCTTCAAACTTATAATAATCCTCAATCAGCCCAGGCAACATTCCTGAATATAATGAAGAATAACCATTATTAATTAATATTGTTTGAAGACCTTCATATTTTCTCATTGTCAGATGTTTTAAAACTTGAATATTAGAATGACCTGCACCAATAAGTACTAGAACTTGAGATTTTGGAATTTTTTGAATATTCAAATTTAATTAAAAGAACCGTTAATAGGATCAATATAATTAACCATAAGAATTTTACTGATAGTTTTAGATTTATTCATTAAAGTATGTTCTTGATTGGTTGGAAATCTAAAAGTATCTCCTGCTTTTAATGTTTCTGATTGTTTTTTCAAATACACTACAACCTCACCGCTGATTACAGTTATATTCTCAAAAGTATTGCTTCCATGAGATTTTGATGGGAGTTTTCCTTTAGGTTTCATTGTAAGAACATACCATTGAAGCCAACTGACTGTTTCACCTGCCCCTAGTATACTTAGTTCGCATAATCCGTCTTTGGAACTAATATTTGGAGTTTCTTTAGAGGTTTCAATTGGACTAGATTTACCTTCATCTATATTCATAAAAAACCCTGATAAAGTTTCTTCTAAAGCATCAGCTATGCGCATCATTGTCGATACAGTTGGATTTGATATATTTCTTTCAATCTGCGAAAGTATTGATTTTGAAACGCCTGACTTAGAAGATAGTTGATCCAAGGTCATTTGCTTTCTTTTTCTTAAGTCCCCAAGTCTTGACCCAATATTTAATTCATTTTTTTTAGCCATTTTTTAGATTACTTTGCCGTATTTTCTTAAAAAAACCAAGTAAATTAAGGGGTTTAAGTAATTATCTTTATAAATGGTTTTTTGACCTCTTGAAACTATTAATATTAAACCCATCTTTAAAAGTATTGGCACTCTACCTATAAGAGTGCTAAATAATTGTATTAAATAAAATAGAGGAGTATTACACATGAACTTAAAACCTTTACACGATCGTGTCTTAGTCGAAAGAGTAAGTGCAGAAGATCGAACAAAAGGCGGCATCATTATCCCAGATACTGCACAAGAAAAGCCTATGGAAGGCAAAGTTGTGTCAGCGGGAAGTGGAGCAAGAAACGAAGCAGGACAACTAGTTCCTTTAGACGTAAAAAAAGGCGATAAAATCCTTTTTGGAAAATGGTCTGGAACAGAAGTTAAGATTGACGGTAAGGAATTACTGATCATGAAAGAGTCCGACATTATGGGAATTATTGAAAAGTAATCGGGAGGTTATATAAATATCATGGCAGGAAAATTAATTCAATTTGGCACAGAAGCTAGAGCAAAAATGCTTAACGGCATTAATATATTAGCTGATGCTGTTAAAGTTACTTTAGGCCCTAAGGGTAGAAACGTAGTTATTGATAAATCATTCGGTTCTCCAAGAACTACAAAAGATGGTGTATCAGTTGCGAAAGAAATCGAGTTAACCGATAAATTTGAAAATATGGGCGCTCAAATGATTAAAGAGGTCGCGAGCAAAACTAATGATCAAGCGGGAGACGGAACTACAACTTCAACAGTTCTTTGTCAGGCATTAGCTACAGAAGGCTTTAAAGCGGTTGCAGCAGGTATGAACCCTATGGATCTGAAAAGAGGCATGGACACTGCAGTAGACGCAGTAGTTGCAGAGTTACAAAAAAACTCAAAACCTGTAAAAGGCGAAAAAGAAGTTGAGCAAGTTGGAACGATTGCATCAAATGGTGATGCTGAAGTTGGAAAAATGATTGCTCACGCTATGCAAAAAGTTGGAAAAGAAGGCGTGATTACAGTTGAAGAATCAAAAAGCAATGACACTGAATTAGATGTTGTTGAAGGTATGATGTTTGACCGTGGTTACCTAAGTCCTTATTTTGTTACTAACGGTGAAAAAATGAAAGTTGAATTAGAAGATTGTTTAGTTCTTCTTCATGAGAAAAAACTATCAAGCCTGCAGCCTATGCTTCCACTTTTAGAGTCCATTGTTCAATCAACTAAGCCTCTTCTAATTATCTCTGAAGATGTTGAAGGAGAAGCTCTTGCTACTCTTGTTGTTAACAAACTTCGTGGTGGATTAAAGATAGCGGCTGTAAAAGCTCCTGGTTTTGGCGATAGAAGAAAAGCTATGCTAGAAGATATCTCTATCTTAACTGGCGGCCAAGTCATTAGTGAAGACCTAGGTATTAAACTCGAAACAGTTACTATTGACATGCTTGGAAAAGCTAAAAGAATAGTTATTGATAAAGAAAATACTGTTATTGTTGGTGGTGCTGGTAAGAAGAAAGATATTGAAGGTAGATGCGAACAAATTAGAAAGCAAATCGACGAAACATCATCAGACTATGATCGTGAAAAACTTCAAGAACGCCTTGCTAAATTAGCAGGCGGTGTTGCTGTTATTAAAGTCGGTGGAGCTTCAGAAGTTGAAGTTAAAGAAAAGAAAGACAGAGTAGAGGACGCTATGCATGCTACTCGCGCTGCAGTTGAAGAAGGAATTCTTCCTGGTGGTGGTACAGCTCTTCTTTATGCAACTGCTGTTTTATCTAAAGTAAAAGTTGATAACGATGATCAAAGAGTAGGTGTTGAAATAGTCAGAAAAGCTCTATCTGCTCCTTTAAAGCAAATAGCTCAAAATGCAGGTCATGATGGTGCTGTGATTGCCGGTAAAATCTCTGAAAGCAAAGATACAACTTATGGTTTTGATGCTCAAAGCGGCAAGTTTTGTGATCTAGTTAAAGCTGGTATTATTGATCCAACTAAAGTTGTAAGAACGGCATTAATTGATGCTGCATCTGTTGCAGGACTTCTTACTACAACAGAAGTAATGATTACAGACAAGCCTGACGATAAGTCTAGTGGCGGCGGTGGAATGCCTGATATGGGCGGCATGGGCGGAATGCCTGGAATGATGTAATCTTTTTAATTTAAAGATTAATATTTTAAAAAAAGGTCACATTTTGTGGCCTTTTTTTTTGTTAATGTTATTAATTATATTAGAATAAATAATGAAAAAATTTTTAGATAATTATTTTGATGACATATCAGCCATAAGCCAACTGATTGATAAATCAAAAATTGAAAAGGTTGTAAACGTAATTTACAAATTAAAAAAAAAATCAGGAAGATTATTTTTTTTAGGTGTCGGAGGTAGTGCAGCTAATGCATCTCATGCGGTAAATGATTTTAGAAAACTGTGTGATGTTGATGCTTGTTCACCCTTAGATAACGTATCGGAATTAACAGCAAGAACAAATGATGAAGGTTGGGATAGAGTTTTTATTGATTATTTAAAAGTTTGTAAATTAAATAAAAATGATGCAATTTTTATTCTATCAGTAGGCGGTGGCAGTAAATCCAAAAACGTTAGTGTTAATATAATTAAAGCATTAGAGTATGCAAAAAAAATAAAGTTATTTCGATGGGGATTGTTGGAATAGATAATGGTTTTACGGCAAAGAATGCTGATATAGTTATTAAAGTTCCAAATATCAACCCTCTTTATATCACACCTTATTCAGAGTCATTTCAATCTGTAATACTTCATTCAATTGTTTCACATGAAAAACTACAAATTAAATCAACTAAGTGGTAAAAGCTGTTAAGGCAGTTTTTTTAGATCGTGATGGAGTGATAGTAAGAGGAAAAATCATTAAAAAAAAACTATATGCCCCAAAATCTTTAAAATCCTTTTTTTTTTAT